>JABSRK010000357.1 GCA_013213915.1 Planctomycetota bacterium | reverse complement strand
AACGGTGGCATCGACCCGAAGATGTTCTTCGATCCGCACAACCGGGTGTTCGGCTTCGACCTGTGGAACCCGTGGGACAGGGCGAAGAAGAAACCTGTCAACATCTCCATCTCGGAGACCAGCGACCCGACCGGTGCCTGGAACACCTATCCCGTGCCGGCGCCCCAGGGCCGCGATGGGGGCGGTATCGGGTTCAGCAAGATGTGGGTCGGCTACTCGTTTCCCGGCGGCAAGGACCGGACCTTCGTCATGAAGATGGCCGAGGTCAAGGCCGGCCGGCCGGCGACGGTCTACCACTTCGCGGGAAGCCTCGGCCACCCGGTGGTCACCCAGGACGACGTGGACGACCTCCACTTCGTCAAGGTCGGTCGCAAGGAGATCACGGTGGTGAAGGTGACGGCGCGCGCGGACGGCACGCCGGAGGTGGTCAAGGTTGGTTCGACCCCGCACCAGTTCACTCACAACGGCTATCCACCCCAGTCCCCGCAGAAGGGCAGCAAGCAGCGCACCGCGTCCGGCGATCGCAACCCCAAGAACCTGGTGGTGCAGAGCGGGTACATCTGGTTTTCCCATGCCGTCAACTGCAAGGGGCGCGCGGCCGTCCAGTGGCACCAGATCAAGACCGATGGCCGCATCGTGCAGACCGGGTTGATCAGTAGCCCCAAGTCCAGCTACATCCAGACCACGATCGCCGTGAATAAGAACCAGGACCTGCTGGTCGGCTTCCAGGAAACCAGCGAGACAATGTTCATCAGCCCCCGCCTGGCGTTTCGTCGCGCCGCCGACCCCAAGGGCACGCTACGAAAGATCGTCAAGCTCGGCGAAGGCAAGGCTGCCACCCACGGGGTCTCCTGGGGCGATTACAGCGGCAGCGTGATCGATGGCGACAACCTGCTCGACCTCTGGACCGTCCAGAGCATCGCAGATGGACGGGGGCGAGGGGACACCGTCATCGTGCGGGTGCCGTTTCCGAAGACCACGAAGTGAGCATGATGGACCAAGCGTCCGTGCTACATCCCGTTCGCTCATTCCGGCGCCGCTTGGCGGCGGTCGCATGCGCCGTTGTCGCGGTCGTCTCGTGGACACCGGCGCTGCGGTCTCAGGCCACGACCGCCACGGAGCGCCGCGCGGCGTGGGCCGAGCACGTTCGCATGGAGGCGTCGTCACCGTTCAAGGAGTTGAAGTGGCGTCCCCTCGGCCCGGTGAAGCAGGGCGGCCGGATCGAGTGCATCACCCGCGCCCCCGGTAAGAGCGGCGCCCTCTGGGTCGGTGCGGGGGCCGGGAATCTGTGGAAGTCGGAGAGTAACGGGCTCACGTGGACCCCGGTGTTCGAGCACGAGTCGACCTTCTCCATCGGCGATGTCGCGGTCGCAGCGTCTGATCCCGACGTCGTCTGGGTCGGAACGGGGGAGGTGCTGATGGCCCGCAGCTCGTACGCGGGCACGGGCGTGTTCAAGTCGACCGACGGCGGGCGATCGTGGGCACACATGGGATTGGATGAGACGCATCACATCGGGCGCGTCATCGTCCACCCCGAGAACCCGAACAGGGTCTGGGTGGCAGCCATCGGGCATCTCTACACGAGAAACGCGGAACGCGGGGTGTTCCGCACCAGCGATGGCGGTCGCACATGGAAGCGATCGCTGTTTGTCGATGACCGCACCGGAGCGATTGACCTCGTCATCGACCCCAAAGACTCGAACACGCTGTACGCCACGATGTGGCAACACGAACGACGCGCCTGGGGACACCGGGCCTTCGGATCGGGATGCGGCGTCTGGAAGACCACCGATGGCGGTGACACGTGGAAACGCCTGACCAACGGACTCCCCACGGGCGACGGCGTGGGGCGCATCGGGATCGCCGTCGCGCCGACCGACCCCAAGATCCTCTACGCGGTGTTGGACCACCGGAGCAAGGACGCCGAGGGCGTCTACCGATCCGACGACGCCGGCGCGTCGTGGCGGCGCGTCAACAAAGACCGCATCCGCGCCGGCTACGACTTTTGCATCGTCCGCGTCGCGCCGGACAACCCGGACGAGGTCTGGGTGCCAGGGCAGAGCACGTGGCGATCCACCGATGGGGGTGCTAAGTGGACCCAGGTCAAGGGAACGCTCATTCACCTGCTCGAGCACGATTCAAGCGTCTTGCACCTGGACGCCCACGCGCTCTGGTGGGATCCGCACAACGCGGACCACGTCATCCTGGGAAATGACGGCGGCGTGCACGTCTCGTGGGATCGCGGCGACACGTGGCTGCATCTGAACAACCTGCCGATCGGTGAGTTCTATGCCGTCAGCTACGACCTGGACACACCGTTCAATGTCTACGGCGGCACACAGGACAACGCGGCGCTCTTCGGCCCGGTCGATCACGCGCCCAAGGTGGGAGAGCCCGACCGCTGGCGCCACGTATATCTCGACCAGTGGGGCGGCGGCGACTCGTACTTCACCTACCGCGACCCCACCGACCGGGACACCATCTACTACGAACACCAGTTCGGCGTGCTGCGCCGCAAGAACATGCGCACGGGCAAGACGAAGGGTATCCAGCCGCGCGCGAAGAAGGGGAAGGCCCCGTATCGCTACAACTGGATGACGCCGTTCTGCATCTCGCCGCACGACCCACGGACGCTGTACTACGGCGCTCACCGGCTGCTGAAGTCGGGAGACCGGGGCGACAGCTGGACGTTCGTGAGCCCCGACTTAACGACCCGGCCCGGCGCCGATCGCCAGGGCAACGTCCCGTTCGGGACCATCACGAGCATCACTCTCTCGACCTTGAACGAGAAGCTCATCTACGTCGGCACCGATGACGGCAACGTCCAGATCACGCGCGACGGCGGGGCGACGTGGGCGCTCATCGACAAGGGACTACCCGACCAGTGGGTCAGCCGCGTGCAGGCATCCCGGCATGCCGAGAGCCGGCTCTATGTCACCATGACCGGCTACCGCGACGACGACTTCAGAGCCTACGCCTGGCGCTCGGATGACCATGGCAAGACGTGGAAGGCCCTCGCCGCCGGCCTCCCAGGAGAATCGGTGAACGTCATCTTCGAGGACCCGGTCAACGCCGATCATCTCTACCTGGGCACCGACCTGGGTGTCTACGTTTCGAAGGACCGAGGCGTCACGTGGCATTCGCTCTCCGCGACGCTGCCGACCACGCCCGTTCACGACCTGTTCGTCCACCCACGGGACCCGATCCTGGTGATCGGCACCCACGGCCGTAGCGTCTGGGCGCTGGACATCACCAAGATTCGCGACTGACAGGGCCGATCACCTGGCCGACTCCTTCTCCGTGTAGCGTCTGAGCTTCCTGTCCCACTGCAGGCGATTGCGGTGTTTCTTGATCCAGTCGCCCCAATCCGCCGCCCCCGCCTTCGGCAGGATCTGCGCGAGCCGGGTGTGAACCGCCTTGACCACGGCCTTCTCGGGATAGGTCAAGAGCCCGGTGAGGAGATCGAGATCGATCGACATGCCCTCGTAGCCCGCGTTCGCCCATGGCCGCAACTGCTCTTCGATGCGGCGGGAACGCAGCCGTTTCTCTTGAGAGTCCGTATGGCTGCGGTTCGCTCGGATGATCGGCAGGGCGAGAAATCCCATTTCGGTCAAGGCCTTGTCCGCATGGCTACGT
>JABSRK010000356.1 GCA_013213915.1 Planctomycetota bacterium | reverse complement strand
CTTCGGAGCCAGCGCCATGGCGAGGGCGAGCATCTCGTCTGGCGGAAGTCCTCCGCGGGTCAGCCCGCGCGTGATCCGCCCCACGGAGGTCGCGCCGCCGGAGATGAGCATGCCCACCGCCCGCCACCGTGCGGGAGGTGGAGCCGTAGGGGTCCGAGCGACCGCTTCCGCAAGCGCGAGAGTGTCCGCGTCACGGACCTGGGCGAGACCATGGAGCAGGCGTTCCAGGGCGGGCAGGGGCAACGAAGCCGCCTGCGGGATCAGCGCGCGCAGAGCGTCGGCCTTGCCGATCTTGCCCAGGATGATCGCGCGCTCGACCGCATCTCGAACGGGAACACCATCAATCTTCAGGAGGTCGGACGCGACCTCCTGACCGGCGAGGGCGGCCAGCGTCGCCGCGGCCGCCACCCGCACCTGCTGATCGTCGTCGACGAGAGCGGCCCTGACGAGCTGAACGTCCGTCACCGATCCATGCGCCGCGAGCTGGTTCAAGGCCAGCACGCGCGCACCTGGCTGCTCGTCACCCACCAACCGCCGGGCGGCGTCGAGCGCACGATCGGGTAACCAGCTGCGAACCAGCTGAAACGCCAGGAGGTCAGGGCGCCCACCGTCGAGGGCGGTGACGGCGGCGCGCACATGTGCCGGGAGATTCTCATCGAGAGGCCCCGACGCAATGGTGCGGGACGTCGCGGTGCCACCAGCGGTCGATACATGGACCCGAGCAGCGAGCAGCCCCTCGAGTTCGCTCCCCTCCTCGACGCCGAGCGCACGGCCCTCCCCCGGGTCGTCCGCAAGTCGGTACACCTCACTCGCGCCGTTGCCGTACTGGACGAGCTTCTTCAAGTCGGGACCAACGATCATCCGCTGCTCCGCCGACGGCGTATCGCGTACGAGCATCTCGGAGCACGCGTACGACTCGAACTCGTCGCCGAGCAGCGCCGGGACGAGGCTGTCCCCAAGACCGCTCGCACCCGCAACGTCGAGCACCTCGAGGACGGTCGGCTCGATATCGGTCAGATCGACGGGCGCCACGGTCCGCCCCGCAGGCAAGCCGGGAACGTGGACGACCAACGGCACGCGTACCTGCTCGTCGTAGACGGACGACCCGTGCCAGGATGCGCCGTGCTCGCCGAACGCCTCCCCGTGATCGGCGTGAACCACGACCATCGTCCGGTCGGCGACGCCATGGCGCTCCAGGGCCGCGAGCGCGCGTCCGATGGCGCGGTCGGAGGCACGGACCTCGCCGTCGTAGCGGGTCAACTCATCGGCTTCCGCGTCGGGGCGCTCCGGGTCCCCATCGTACGGAGCGTGGGCATCCATGATGAACAACCAGGCGAAGAACGGTGGCGCGTCGGCGTTCCGCGTCCTCAGTTGATCGATGAACGCACGGGCGGTATCGACACCGGGGCGGTTCTCGGTGACGCCAGCCGGGTCGGCGATGTCGAACCCGTCAAAGAGCCGCCGAAAGTCCTCGGACTGCGCGAGGCGCCCGAGGCTCGTGTACGCCCACGTCGCGTACCCGGCGCCCTTGACCAGCGACGGCAGCCACGACTGTGACGGAAGGGGTGGAAGCCCGTGCTTTTTCCGCCACCCGTCGCACGCCGACGCGTAGCGCCCGCTGAACATCGCCTCCGACGCCGCGGCGCTCACCGGGCACGGAGTCCACGCGTTGTCGAACACACGAGCGCGGCGGGCCAGATCGTCGATGGACGGGGTGACGTCGGCCTTCCCCAGGCGGTCGTGGCGGAACGTGCAGACAGTGATCCACAGCACGTTGAGGCGCCGGTCCGGTACGAGGCTCGCCAGCTCGGCCGAGCGCCCCGAGACCGAGCGGCCGAACACCTGGCCCAGGCGGGCAAGCGAGGCGGCCGATGGGCCATGGGGCGCTTGCACAAAGGGCGCCCGAATCGTCGAGGTCAGCAGGTGCTCGCTCGCGAGAGGAGCGGCCGGACCGATGGACAGGAGAATCAGCGCGGCGCCGCCCGCGACGGGCCAACCGATCGCCGACCACCGCCAGCGGACACGTAGTACCGCGCAAGCCGCGAACACGAGCCCACAGGCAATCGTCCACCGTCCCAGGGGCAACGGCAACAATGCGCTCTCCGGTAGCAAGGCTGTCGTGACCACGACGACCAAGAGGACGGGAATGACGGGAAGACCGCCTTCCTTGCGCGCGAACAACCACGCCAGTGACTGCGCGGCCGCGACGGCCACCGCCGCGACCACGGCCCACGCAACAAGGGCGCCCGCGGGCACGCGCGTGGCCCAGGGTCGCGCGCCCAACTCGAGCGCAGCGGGGACGGTCGCCGCCACCAGCAGTACGGAAGCCACGGCCATCGGTCGCGTGCCATACCAAGACGCCAGCGCGCCGAGCAATGGGCGGAGCAGGATGAGTGCGAACCCCACGAGAGCACCGAACGCCGTCCATAGCGCCCACGCCGACGCGGCCCCGTCAAGCGGGCCCCCGCGCAGGGTGGCGAGGCCTATGAGGGCTCCAGCGAGGGAACCAGCGGCGACGGGGAGGGCGTGAGCAGCACGCTCTGTCACCGCGTCGGCTCCGCCACGACTCGGAACCCGATCACCGGCGAACGCCTTGTTGCCGGACTGCCGACGCGCGCCTCGGTGCGCAGGGCATCACCGTATCGGCTCCACGAGCCGCCCCTCACAACCCGACGGACACCCGAAGCGTCGAATGCGTCATCAACCCACTCCGAGACATTCGTCTCCATGTGGAGAAGCCCGTACGGAGATGCGAGCTCCAGGTGCGAATCGACAGCGACCGGACCGAGCCCCAGATTCAGCAGCGGTACGGGAGCGACCGTGTCTCCCCAGGGGTGTCGACGCGCATCGGTTCCGCGCGCCATCTTGTCCCACTCCATCGCGGTCGGCAGTCGGTAGGACCACGCACCCTGCCCTTCCATCTCGGTGAGCCAGCGGCAATAGGCCTTGGCCGCGTACCAACTCACTCGAGAGGCGGGGAGTTCCTCGCCAGGACGCTGCCGATCGAGCTGCTGATCCTCGACGGTGCCATAGCCCACGAGACCATCGGGGAAACTGGCGATCTCCTCCTCCGACGCCCAGCGGTCGGGTCCCTTCTTCGCGACAGCCTGGAGGAAGGTCGCGAAGTCGCGACGCGACACCTCTCGCCGGGCGGCGACGATGAGCGTGTCGGTCTGGGAGACCCCGCCGTCGGGCCAGCGGAGGTAGCGTCCGGGGGGGACGGGGACGAACCCGTCCGGCGGTTGATGCCTCAGGTCGACGGTGAGGCGATCATCGCCCGGGAGCGCGAGGAACGGAACGGTGGACCGGCCCACGTCGCGTCGGGCGAGCCCAGGAAAAACCACGCGCCAGTGCCCGGGAGGGACCTCCCACGTGGATTGGCCTCGTTTGTTGGCCACGGGCGGCGTCCCGTGGGTCGGCCGAGAGAGCTCCGCGACGAGCTCGACTCGTGCGTCGAGGCTGTCCGGGAGCAAGACCTCCACCTCCACGAGGTGGACCGACCCGCGCCGCCACGCCCAGAAGAGCGCGATCGCCAGCAGGAGGCAAAGAGTGAGGAGGAGGTGATCCCAACGCAACGTCCGCATCGGCCCGTGATTCTAACCCTCGTCACCTCACGGCGACTCGCCTACCCTCGGCGCCCACCGCCCCC
>JABSRK010000355.1 GCA_013213915.1 Planctomycetota bacterium | reverse complement strand
CGAGCCTGTTCGGGATTATCGAGTCACGGGTCATCAAGAAGGTCTGGCCGGTCAAGAAGGTGGCCTGACGCGCAGCGCCGACATGGCTGACACGATCGTCGCGATCTCGACCCCACGAGGCGCGGCGGCGCGCGGTGTGATCCGCGTCTCCGGTCCCGATTCGCGGGAACTGGTGGGGGCCCTCTGCGAGGGCGGCGAGAATCCCCAGGACCATGGGCGCGGTGTCGTCGACAGCAGGCTTCTCCTTGGACGCAGTCGCACATCGGTGCCCGTGCGCCTGATCGTGACGGTGGGGCCACGGTCGTTCACAGGTGAGGACGTCGTCGAGGTGCACATCCACGGGTCGCCCATGCTGCTCGAGGTGGTGCAGGGGCTGCTGGTTTTGGAAGGCGGTCGCCTGGCCGGGCCCGGGGAGTTCACCAGGCGTGCGTATCTCAACGGCCGGTTGGACCTCACCCGCGCGGAGGCCGTGCTCGCGCTCATCCGTGCGGGGGACGACCGCGAGCGGGAAGCCGCCCTGGCGCTCCTCGAGGGCGGCGTCGAGCGCCGCGTCGCCGTCGTGCGGGATCGCGTTCTACATGCTCTGGTTCCCCTGGAGCTGGGGCTCGACTTCTCGGACCAGGACGTTGAGGTGCCGTTGCCCGCGGGGGTGGTGGATGGGTTGCAGCGTTCGGTCCGCGATCTGGACGCTCTCGCCGAGGGCGCTCGCGAGCAGGGCGCGGCGCGGAGTTGTTTTCGTGTCGTGCTCGAAGGTCCTGCGAACGCCGGCAAGAGCAGCCTCTTCAACCGACTGGTGGGACGGGACGCCGCCCTCGTCACGCCCATCCCCGGGACGACGCGGGATGCTCTCTGCGCCGAGATCGAGGTCGATGGATGCCGCTTTGAGCTCGTGGATACGGCTGGGAACGACGTCACGCGCACCGAGGCGGACGCTGCGGCTCACAAACAACGCCGACGCCGCCTCAGAGAGGCAGACCTCGTGATAGAGGTTCACGATTTACGCCGTCCTCCGACGCGGACCCGGCCCGATCACCTCCTGGTGCTCACCCATCTGGACTTGTGGGAGAGGGAAGATCCGGGGGCGGAGGATGAGGTAGCGGCCTGCGCCGTCAGCAACGTCACCGGTACGGGCTTCTCCGCCCTTCGCTCCGCCATCATCGCGCGCCTGGAGAGAGGATGTGCGGCCGCGTCCCACGGCGTCGTTCACGTTACGACGCGTCAGGCCCATGCCTTTCGCGTCGCCAGCGAACGGATCGGTTGTGCGATGGATGCGTTGTCCCGCGGTTCTGATGCGGAGCTGGTTGCTTCCGACCTGCACGCTGCGCTGGCGCAGCTTCGCGAAGTGATCGGAGAGAAGGTCGGTGACGATGTGCTCGATCGTGTGTTCCGCGACTTCTGCATTGGCAAGTAGGACCCGTTTGCCGGATGCAACGTTGTGGAGAATTCGTCCTGAGTCCCGCCGCTTGACGCCCTGTCGTGCGCAGTGAGAATAGTCCGACTTACGGAGGTTAAAGCGGTTCCATGCGCTGCCCTTTCTGCACCAGCCCCGAAGACAAGGTCATCGATTCCCGTGCGAGCAACGACCAGAAGGTCATTCGCCGCAGGCGGGAGTGCGTCGGTTGCAAACGGCGCTTCACCACCTACGAGCGCATCGAGGAAGTCCCATTCCGTGTCGTCAAGAAGGACGGAACGCGTGTTCCGTTCGACCGTGAACGCATCATGCACGGCATGCTGCGGGCCTGCGAGAAGCGCCCTATTTCGGTCGAGACGTTGGACGAGATCACGTCCCGGATCGAATCGCGTATCAACGAGATGTTCGACAGCGAGGTGAGTTCCCGCTTCATCGGCAACCTGGTGATGGAGGAGCTGCGCTCGATCGACCAGGTTGCGTACGTCCGCTTCGCCTCGGTGTATCGGGAGTTCAAGGACATCAACGAGTTCCTGTCCGAACTGAAGGGCATCCTGGAGAGGGAACAGGGTGGGGCGGATTCGGCAGGTACGTAAAGGGGACGGGACGCTCGAGCCGTTTCGTGAGGTCAAGGTCGTCGAGGCGATCTCGCGAGCCCTCGCGGCGACGGGTACGTCCGACCGGCGGCTGGCGGAGGAGCTCGCCGGGGTCGTCGTCCTGTTCCTCGACAAATATCACGGGGACACCGTCCCCTCGCTGACCGACGTTGAAGAGATGCTCTGCCGGGTACTTCAGGAAACGGGGTACGGGCCGGCTGCGGAGCGCTTCACGGAGTTCAATCAGGATCGTCGCCGCCTGGAGGAGGAGGTAGCTGTCCGCTCCTTCCCCGGCAAGGAGGCTGGCGCGATCCCGGGTGCGCCTGTTGAGCAGGTGCACCCCTGGAGCCGTGATCGTCTCGTGCGGAGCCTGGCGCGCGCAGGGGATCTGCCGGCGAGTCTCGCCGAAGAGGTTGCCGCAGCTGTCGAGACGCGCATCCTGCGGGCGGATCTTCACTCGATCACTCCTGTTCTCATCCGGGAGCTCGTTCGTTGCGAGTTGCTGGACCGAGGACTCGACGTGCCATCCGACGACGTGATCGTCGGTGTGACGTGCGAGGAGATGGCGGCCGTTGTTGGAGGGGGCGTACCCGAGGCGCCGGACCGCACCATTGCGGGACGCGCGCTCGCCGAGTACGCCCTCACCGGTATTCACGGTGAGGAGGTCGCTGGGGCCCATCTCGCGGGTCGCATCCACGTGTACGGGCTCGACGATCCGTTGAAAGTAGAGCGCCTCGTGCTGCCGACGAGCGTGCTGATGCCCGCGGACGCCGACGCGCGGTCGGCGGGAGATGTGCTCCTCGCGGTGCGGACCCGTCTTGATCAACTCAGGGGCCACGTGCGATCGTCGGTCGTCTTGCCGGATCTGGTCGGGGCGCTGAGCCGTCACGCGGACGGGCACGCGGACCCGGAGCGGGTGGTCTCTCTGTTGCTGGACGCGCTCGATTTCCGCGATGCCTACGGCACGCCCCGCGCTCCGGCGCCCCAACTCGCCGTACCCTTGACCGGGGCCGTTGGCGCGTCCGCCGCGTTCCTCGAAGCGCTGCTTCGCCGCTTGTACGAACAGCCCGAGCAGGGTGCGTGGCTCCCCGCCAGTCTCACCCTCGGTTCGGGCCCGCTCCCAGACCGCGAGACGCTGCTTGCATTTCGCAGCGTCGAAGCGCTTCACCAGCTCCAGCACCTCCTCGAGAGCCTTGCGCCCCGACTCCCGCAGGGAGCGCAGGTGCTCGATGTACTTTTCCGGACCGCCCGCCTGGTAGCCGGTCTTGCCGTACACGTCGCCGTCCGCCGTCATCAGCAGGCACGACGGGTAGCCGCGCACGCCGTACTTGTCCCGCAGCTCGTCGTTGCGCTCCGGGTTGGGAACGGCCGCCTTGGCCTCGTCACTGCGCGGGTAGTCGAGCGCCACGAGGACGTAGTCCTTGCGCGCCTCGACCAGGAACTCCTCGTGAGAGAAGACCTCCTCATCCAGCTTGATGCACCAGCCGCACCAGTCGGAGCCGGTGAAGTCCACGAACAGGTCCTTGTTCTCCTTGCGGGCCAGGGTCACCGCTTCGTCGAAGTCGTCCAGGAAGGCATCGCTGCTCCCCATGGCGGAGGGAGCGAGAGCGAGGCAGGCCACGGTCAGGATTTGCAACATTCGAATCGGTGCTCTCTTTGG
>JABSRK010000354.1 GCA_013213915.1 Planctomycetota bacterium | reverse complement strand
TCATCGTTTTCGGCGCATCCGATCCCGCCAACCTGCAGGGGGTCTTGCGCGGCGAGGATCTCGGGACCATCATCTCGGCCTGAGGAGAGCACCATGTCCGAAATGTCCTACGACGCCATCGTCGCCGAGGCCAAGGATCGCATGGGAAAGGCGGTTGGCCATCTGGAGGGCGACCTCAAGGGCATCCGCACCGGTCGCGCGACGCCCGGCCTCGTCGATCACATCCGGGTCGACTACTACGGGTCCATGACACCCATCTCACAGATGGCCCAGGTGTCGGCTCCCGACGCCAAGACCATCGGCATCAAGCCGTTTGACGTCTCCCAGGCCGCTGCGATCGAGAAGGCGATCCTCGCGTCGGATCTGGGGATCACGCCTGTCTCCGACGGCAAGATCATCCGGCTCCCGCTCCCCATGATGACCGAAGAGCAGCGCAAGAAGCTCGCGGTCCACGTCAAGGAGATGGGGGAGCAGACGCGGGTCGCCATCCGCAACGTCCGGCGCGACTGCAACAAACACGCGCAGGCGTCCAAGAAGGCGAGCACCATCAACGAGGACCAGGAACACGATCTCGAGAAGGAGATCCAGGACCTCACCAAGAAGCACGAGGGCGACGTCGATACGCTCCTCGAGAAGAAGACGGAAGAAATCAACACGGTCTGATCTGGTTCTCCCTGGAGGATCTTTCGTGCGCCGGCGCAATTCTTGGGGCATGCTTGAGGTGTCCAGCGCCTCTTCTCTTCATGCGTTCGCGCGCGCCTTTCGAACCAGGGATCCTGTCGATGACCATCGTGAAGCTACTTAAACGTTCGCCTTTTTGGGTGTCGTGTGTCGTGCTCGTTCTGTGCTGGGCCGCCGTGGTGCCTGCCCAGGTCTGCGTCTCCGGTACGAACGCGGCGTTATCCTGTGACGGCGTCGATGACTGGGTTCGCGTTCCCGACGACGCGGCGTTGGACGGGTTCGCCGACTTCACCATCGAGTTCTGGTGTCGCCCCGGCACCAACCTGAATCAGGGTCTGGTGAGCAAGTTCCGCCACGCCTCATCGTCCAACGACGACGACGCCTATTCGATCCGCGTCTATCCTCCGGGTGTCCTTCGCGTCCAGCTGGCGTCGGGCGCGGTGGCGTCGGGCACCCACGACGGGACCGCGATTCTCTCGGACGGTGCCTGGCATCACGTCGCCGTGACGCGTCGGGGTGACGCTGTCTCGGCGTTCGTGGACGGCGTCTCAGACCTCAACTTCAACTTTTCGGGAGTACTCAACGCCACTGATACGCCGCTTGCCCTGGGTGCGCTGCTGCTCGCAAGCGACAACCCCCTCAGACACCTGGGGGGCCATCTGGACGAGGTGCGTATCTGGAATCAGCACCGCACCCAATCCGAGATTCAGCAGCACATGAACGGTGGGCTGGCCGGGTCCGAGCCGGGGCTTGTTGCCTACTGGAGACTCGACGACGGTGTCGGCCAGGTGGTTACGGACGCTTCGCCCACGGGTGTGAACGGAGCGTTGGGTGTTTCGGTGGCGATCGGCAGCGATGACCCGTCGTGGATCTTCGCCTTCCCCGCTCCCGTCGTCTATTGCGGCACCATCGGCGGGGGGCAGGCGAACACGCCGGAGGCGACTCTGATGGTGAACGGCATCGGCATGGGCTCGGCCGCGGGCCCCTTCGTCGTGGGCGTCGTAGGGGGGTCGTCCGGCGTCCTCTCCTGGCGGGGATTACCGGGAGCCTCGATCGCACTCATCTCCGGGCCCCTCAACGGCGGCTACTCCATCGCCGGCGTGGGTTCCCTCGACGTCGGGACGCCCCCGGCGTTTTCGGACATGATCGTGCACCTCAACGGGTTCATATTTCCGGGCATCTTCTTCTTCTTCCTGGATCCCAACGGTGCGTTCGATCTAACGGTCACGGCGCCGTTGCTTCCTCCTGGAACGACGTGGGGCAATATCCAGGGTGTGGTCGCACTTCCCGGCTTCTCCAATTATTCCGCGCTGCGGCCGACCGCCGCCTTCCGCGTCGACATTCTCTGATCGACGCGCCCGAATTGTCCGCCCCCTACCTTCCCTGTATCCTCGCTACACCGGGGGCGTAGCTCAGTCGGTAGAGCACCGGATTTTTAATCCGTAGGTCTTGGGTTCAAGTCCCAACGCTCCCATCGAAGACAGGCGATGACGAAGCGCGTCAACCCGCGACGTTCATACGGGTTGCGCGCTTTTGTCGTTCAGCGGGGGAGAAGGGGGTCCGTGCCAGCCCAGGTCCGGATGGCCCACAAAACGACCCCGAGTGTGGGCCATTAGTGGGCCACGCTGATCCCGGCACGCTCGCTGATCTGGGGATGTAGCGCCTACGACACCGACCTGTAGCCCAACTCCAAGGTGTCTAACACCCTCTATGATGTTGGCTTCGAGGAGAGACTCCCATGCTTAGAACCGCACTCGCACTTCTGATCGCATCCGTCCTGCTTGGTTGTTCAGATCCAAAGAGGAGTGATGTATTCCCCGCAACTGGGGTCCACGGCCAAGAAGGTAATTTCGAGGGCTTCTACAAGATCCCCAGCGGTGATGCCAGCAAGAAGATCAGAGTCGGGCACTGGATCTTTAGGTACGAGGACCCAACTAGGAAGAGAGCGGAGGGCGAATACAAGAACGGCAAGAGAGATGGGGATTGGACCTTCTGGAACGAAAGCGGCTCCATCGACACAGAGAAGAGCGGCATCTACGAAGACGGCAAGAAGACCGCTGACCTGCCCAAGAAGAAGTAGCCCAGTGAGACCTCACATGAACATCTTTTCCGACGACTACGTCGTCTTCGACTACGAGACTGGCGGGTTTCTCGACACCCCCGGCGGGAGACCTGTAGAAGTCGGAATGCTTCAATACGTCGGCGGCGTAGCGAAGATCCACTCGCATCTGGTTAACCCGCGCGCCGACGGTGATGAGCGCTTCGTCATCAGCCTCGACGCAGAGAAGATCCACGGCATCGGACACGACATGCTTGATGACGAGGGATGGCACCCAGAGAAGTCATCGAGCGTGCTACTTCGCGGCCTCGGTGATGAGCTTCCGGTGTGGACGCACAACGGCGTGAACTTCGACTTCAAGCTCATGATCGAAGAATGCCGACGCTTCGGACTGTCACCTATCCCTCAGGCCAGGTGGCGCGACACTGCCGCACTCTACAAGGGCTGGAAGGTCGGTAAGTACCCGAGCGATTTCGCCAATCTGGTTTCGTTCATGGAGGCCGCGTTGAACGTTCGCCGACGCGGACTCTACTTCAGCCTTACGCATCTCACCGCCGAGCTCGATCTTGGTGTCAAGCTCTTGAACGAAGCGGGCAATCCGATCACCAACAAGGACGAGCACGTCGCGGGTTGGGAAGTGAGTCCAGAACTCGGCATTCCCGAGGATCAACTTGCCAAGGTCAAAAGTCTCGGCCTTCACCGTGCGCCGTTCGATTGTGTCGTCACCCACGCATTGGTTCAGTGGTGCAAGAAAGAACTCGCTGAACTCTTCGAAGGAGTACCTGACGAAGCGTGAGGCGATACTCGGGGAGATCTGAGGAGCCAGGACGAGCTTCTAAACCCCCTCAGTTGACCTTCTATGGGGGCGGCTCGCCGCTCTCGCTGGGCCGCTGCGGGAAAAACTTCTCGCGCATGCTCTTGAGGTAGCCCAAAAGGCGGCGG
>JABSRK010000353.1 GCA_013213915.1 Planctomycetota bacterium | reverse complement strand
CCGCAGCGCCCGACTTCGCCCCCGAGGCACCGCCGTCGGACTTCTTGCCAACGGCACCGCTCACGAGCGTGAACAAGATGAACGCAATGAGGAACACCTCGGCGAGCATGGTGAGGTAGAAGCCCATCCCGAAGCGATCGAAGACCGCGTGCATCTCGGGGGTGGCCTTGCCTTCGATCACGGTGGCGAAGTTGCCGAAGATGGCTCCCAGGGTGTCGCCGATCTGGCTGAACCCGCTAACTTCAAAGTGCCTGGTGGCGCCCGCCAACGAGATCTCGACGAAGCCTGTGCCCTTGCTGAAGTAGAGCACAGCGAGCGCGACGAACCAGGTCATCAAGGTGGGAGTGAGCACGAGTTTGCGGTTCCACACGTTGACCACGCCGGCAACGACCATGGCAATCGCACACAGCAGGATCAGGACCGTGCCGAAGCTCTTCCCCGGCTCGCGCACGGCGACGATCGCCGGCGGCGGTGTCCCGGATCCGTTGTACTGAAGCTCGACCTTGCGCTTGTAATCCGCGACCTTGATGACCGCCGAGCGAAGCTCCGGCCGCTTGATGCTCTTCGACTGGGTCTGGATCGGAGTCGCCAGGACGTACTCCACGTCGTTCGCGCCGTGCCAGGGAAGCAGCGCGCCGATCAGGTACGCGACGCCGAGCCACAGGAACATCCAGGTTTGGCCGTGGACCTTCCCGGGCCAGACAAGGAAGGTCGCGCGTAACGGCGGCGGCGCCGGGGCTTCGCCTCCGGGGGCGTTGGAAGTCGTCTCGTCGGACATGTGCCTTTTCTCCTGAGGGTGGGGAGCCCGCTCGTGGGTCACTAGAGGCCGCCGGCTAGATCCTGCAGGCGTTGCTCCCGGTCGTATTCGGCGAGGGATTCGATCAGTTCATCCAACTCCCCGTCAAGGACGGCCTGCAGGTTATGCAGGTTCACCTTGATGCGGTGGTCCGTCACGCGGGTCTGGGGGAAATTGTAGGTCCGGATGCGTTCACTCCGGTCGCCCGAGCCGATCAGCAACTTGCGCTGGCTCGAACGTTCGGCGTGCTGTTTCTGTCGCTCCACGTCGTACAGCCGGGTGCGGAGGATCTTGAGAGCCTTGGCCTTGTTCTTGTGCTGGGACTTTTCGTCCTGGCATGAGACCACGAGGCCTGTGGGGACATGGGTGATGCGGATGGCCGACGACGTCTTGTTCACGCTCTGTCCACCCGGACCGGAGGACCGGAACGTGTCGATGCGCAGATCCGCCTCGGTGATCCGGACGTCGACCTCGGTCGCCTCGGGGAGCACCGCAACGGTCGCTGCTGACGTGTGGATGCGGCCTTGCGATTCGGTCTCCGGCACCCGCTGTACCCGGTGTCCGCCGCTCTCGTACTTGAGCGCCGCATAGGCACCCTCGCCCTTGATGTTGAGCACGGCCTCCTTGACCCCGCCCTTCATC
Organism: Planctomycetota bacterium; assembly: GCA_013213915.1. GTDB lineage: Bacteria > Planctomycetota. The sequence goes on along the minus strand of JABSRK010000353.1, from coordinate 2,245 downwards.
GCCGACGGCGTGAGGTCCATCATCTCGACCTTCCAACGACGGCGATCGCAGACCGCCGAGTACATGCGGAGCAACTCGCCGGCCCAGAGCGTCGCCTCGTCGCCGCCCGTGCCTGCGCGGATCTCCATGATCGCGGAAGCGATGCCGTCATCCGGGTCCTTCGTGAAGTCCGAGAGCAGCGCCCGCTCCTTGGGCGCCCACTGGGGCTGGAGTTCTTCCAACACCTCCTGCGCGAGCCCCCTCATGCCCTCGTCACCGTTGGCATTCGCGAGTTCCTGCTTGGCGTCGTCGATCTCCTGCGCGAGCTTCTTCAGCTCGCGAAACAGGCTGACCGTCTCCGCAATCTTGCCCCGCTCGCGCAGGATGGCCGCCATGCGGGCGCCGTCGGTGGCGACGTCCGGGTCGGAGATCAGGGCCTCGAGCTCAAGGAAACGGTCTTCGATCTTCTGGAGCTGAGGCTCGACTCGCGCAAAGAGGGACGAGTCCATGAGAAACGCGACCGGCTCAGTCCTCGTCGCCGCCCTTGCGCGACGCGCTGAGTGAGTCTCCCTTCATGCCGTACCGCTTCATGAACTTCTCGACGCGGCCGGCGGCATCAACGAACTTCTGCTTGCCGGTATAGAAGGGGTGACACGATGAGCAGATCTCGACATTCATGGTCCCCACGGTGGCGCGGGTCTCGAACGTGGAACCGCAACCGCAGGTCACGGTACACGCCATGTACTCGGGGTGAATCTTGGCCTTCATTGCTGGTCACTCGTGGTGCCGAGAGATTACCGACCCCTCGACGTATTCTCGCAAGTCAGTAGACTGCGCCGACTTACGGTTGGATTGGGAAGAGCAGCGTAAATTAGCAACGCGCCCCAGACCCGGCAAGCTATGGATCATCTCCTCCCCATCGGCGTCTCCGACGAGATTCGTCGCGTCCTTCCCGAACTTCGCGTGCACGCCATGCTGTTCGACGGGGCCCGGATCGGCGTCGGCCACGGGGGCCTCGATCCGCTGAGAAGCCGGGTCGTGAGGCGGGTGGATGAGCTCGCGGAACGCCACGGCGACCTCGCGGATATCCCGTCCGTTCGCGCCATGATCACGCTGCTGGAGGGGTTGGGGCAAGACCCGCGCCGCCACCCTCCGACCTTCCTGCAAAGAGCCCAAGCCATGGCGCGACGCGACCCGTTCCTGGTCGAAAACGACGCGCGCGACACCACCCTCATGCTCTCGCTCTACTACATGGTGCCGGTGTTCCTGCTGGACGCGGTGGCCCTGCGACCGCCCCTCATGTTGCAGCCGTCGGCCCACGGCCATGTCATGCCCACCCCCACCGGACCTGTGGATTCTCCGGGCGCCCTGGTCCTCGCCGACAACGAGAAGGTGCTCCGCAGTGTCCAGCACGAGATCGGTCGCGCGCCGGTGATGGAGATGACACAGAAGTTCGTCATCATACTCATCGATCCGGGCGTGGACGGGGGGCTCGATCCCGAGCGCACGTCGCAACGGATCGACAATTGGTTATCCGCGTTGACGTCCGCGGAACTGCTGAAGGCCACGGTGAGCCCGTAGCGACGCGCGTGAGCGTCAACTCGCCGCGCGGGGCGGGCGCCTACTTGCCTTTGAGGATCGCCAGCACGTCGTCGGTGATGTCCAACGACTCATCGGCGTAGATGAAGGGGCGCGTCAAGATGTCACCGACGACCTCGCTGCGGGTGCGGCCTTGCACCTTGCTCTCCGAGATCATGGCGATGGCACGGAAACCGCGCTTCTCCGCCACCTGCTTGACGACAGCCTTGCACCGCCCGTAGACATCCTGCAGCGCCGAGACCACCTTCAGCTGGAATTCGATACGGATGATCTCCTTCTCGAGTTCCAGAGTCGCTTCCAGCTTCTTGATGCGCTTGAGTTGGTTCAGGTGCTCGAGGCTTCCCTGCTCCAGGATCTCGAGCGTCTCGCCGAGCGAGTTCATGGTGGAGACCTGATTGCGAAGGTCTTCCATCCTGGTCTCGAACTCGCGCTGGAACCCCTCGGTTTTCGACTTCGTCGCGGGATGCTCGCGGATGAGCTTCTCCATGTCGACGAATCCCATGGCAAACGCGACCGGCGCTGGTCCCGATGCCGGTGCCGACCCGTTCTGGGCGCACGCCGCCGGAGCGAAGCACAGAGCCAGAGCCAGAGCGAGAGCGGAGAGGATGAAACGATTCATGGCAGGCCCCCTTCTTTCTGCGTCCTCGTACGGGTGCCGGGGCACGGG
>JABSRK010000352.1 GCA_013213915.1 Planctomycetota bacterium | reverse complement strand
CCGGACCTCCGAACTCCGACCTGGGCGCTGGCTATTCTTCCTCTGCCTCTCCGTCAGCCTCGCTTTCAGCGCCTTCTATGAGCTCATCGAGTGGTGGGCGGCTGTGCTCCTGGGGGAAAGCGCGGACGCCTTCCTCGGGACGCAGGGTGACCCGTGGGACTCGCAGTGGGACATGTGCCTGGCGCTCTGCGGCGCCGCCCTGTCCCTCACCTTGCTGGGCCGCATCCACGATCGAGCGTTGAACAGCCTCACCTGACGACCTCCGGGCGAAAGCGTCAGGCTCGTCGGGGACGCGTTCGATTTCTCGACGTCCGCGGGCAGAACCGGTTCGCTACTGAATCACGGACCAGTTCCAGATCTTGTCGATGATCACCCGTGCTTTCTTCAGCTTGCCGGCGTCGATCAGGGCGATCGCCTCGCCAGCGTCGATGCTGACCGCGCGGGCGGCCGCGACCTCCGCCGGGTCGGTTCCAGGAGCGGCGGCGGCATCACCGAGCCACGCACGGAAGCGCGCGAGTTGCTCCATCCAGATGGGGTCGGCACCTTGCCCGAGGTCGTAGAGGAACACGGAAAAGGAGCCTCCCGGCTCGTCCTGGTCCGTCTTCTCCCGCGCCTTCTCCCGCGCCATCATCGCTGCGCGCACCGAGCTGTAGAGCGTGCGGAAGTTCCTCTGGGCGAGGAGGGTCTCGATCTGTTTCGTCACCGCCCGCACGCGTTCGTCGTTGTTGAACGCGAGGTGCGTGTTGCGTTGGCTGACCAGTTGCGCGAGCGCCTGGTTGTCAGACGTGATACCCGCGGCTGCAGCGCGGACGACGGAGAGGTAGCCCCAGCGCGAGTAAAGGCGCGCGGCTTGCAGAAAATGCCCTTGGGCCTTCGCCGCGGCCTCCATGTCGAGGATGCGCGCGAGCCGACGTTCGCCGAACACCCGCACGTCACGAGGGATCTTTACGCTCTGCGCGTCGATGCCCGCGTTGACTGACTGAATTGCCGATTTGAGGCGTTGCAGTCCCTGCTCAGCCTGCGCCGCGTAGGTACCCCTGGGCGCCTTTTTCAGGTACTCGTTGTAGAGGCTATGTGCCTCTTTGTGCTTCTTCTCCCGGTGCTCGAGGTAGTAGGCATTGAGGAAGACGAGGTCGACTTCAGGTGCCTGTGCAGCGGCGTAGCATGAGAGCGTGAGGACGAGCGTGAGGGTACGGATAGCCATGACGGGATCATAGCGTCCCTGACGAACGTGGCCGAGATTGGCATGAGCGGAATGAGGACGAACGGCCTGTGGATCGTTACCATGGGGTCGTTGCCGGACGAAGCCGGGGGGATCGCCGACGTTCGGAATCCCAGCTGCCAGGAAGCCGCAAGCCATGTCTGAATACGTGTCAGCGCTCATGGAGCAGGTGAAGGCCAAGAACCCGGCCGAGCCGGAGTTTCATCAGGCCGTTCAGGAGGTGGCCGAGTCCCTCGCGCTCGTGTTGGACCGGCACCCCGAGTACCGGAGCGCGAGGATCCTCGAGCGGATCATCGAGCCGGAGCGGGTGATCATGTTTCGCGTGCCGTGGATGGACGATCGAGGCGAGGCCCAGATCAACCGCGGCTTCCGGATCGAGATGAACAGCGCAATCGGCCCCTACAAGGGTGGACTGCGGTTCCATCCCTCGGTGAACCTGGGGATCCTCAAGTTCCTGGCTTTCGAGCAGGTCTTCAAGAACTCCCTGACCACGCTGCCCATGGGCGGTGGTAAGGGCGGCTCCGATTTCAATCCGAAGGGGAAGAGCGACAACGAGGTCATGCGGTTCTGCCAGAGCTTCATGTCGGAACTGTTTCGCCATATCGGTCCCAACACCGATGTCCCGGCGGGGGACATCGGGGTCGGCGGGCGAGAGGTCGGGTTTCTGTTCGGCCAGTACAAGAGGTTGGCGAACGAGTTCACGGGCGTCCTGACGGGCAAGGGCCTGAACTGGGGCGGCTCGCTGATCCGTCCTGAAGCGACGGGGTACGGGGCGGTGTATTTTGCCGCGGAGATGCTCGCGACAAAGCACGACTCGCTGGACGGCAAGATGTGCCTCGTGTCCGGTTCAGGCAACGTGGCGCAATACACGTGCGAGAAGCTGATCGAGCTCGGCGCCAAGCCGTTGACGCTCTCCGACTCCGGTGGCCACATCTTGGATGAAGAGGGGATCGATCGCGAGAAGCTGGCGTTCGTCATGGACCTGAAGAATGTCCGGCGTGGGCGCATCTCCGAGTACGCCGAGCAGTTCCCGACCGCGGTTTACACGGTCGCCGACGGTAGCCTCGATCACAACCCGCTCTGGTCTCACAGCGCGGACTGCGCATTTCCTTCCGCGACGCAGAACGAGATCAACGCCAACGACGCGAAATCCATGTTGGAGAACGGAGTGAAGGCGGTCAGCGAGGGAGCGAACATGCCGACAGACGCTGCCGGTGTGGAGTTGTTCCTCGATGCGGGCATCCTGTTCGGGCCAGGGAAGGCGGCCAACGCGGGAGGCGTCGCCACCAGCGGGCTCGAGATGTCCCAGAACAGCCTCCGCATGAACTGGCCGCGCGAAGAAGTCGATGGGCACCTTCGGCGCATCATGAAGGACGTCCATTCGGCCTGTGTCGCAGCAAGTGAGCGATTCGATCGCAAGGGGAACTACGTCGATGGTGCCAACATCGCCGGCTTCTTGAAGGTGGCCGACGCGATGATGGACCAAGGAGTCGTTTGATCGAGGGATCGGACCGCAGCATCGTTCGTCGCCGGCGCATCGGGTATCAGGATCTGATGCGCCATCGGGTGCAGAACATCCTGCTGGTTTCGAGTCTCTACGACTCCTTCATCCTGGCGGAAGACGGACAGCTTCACAAAGCGATCCTGCACGAGTTCATCGAACTCAATCTCTCGAATAACCCGGCGATCACCTGGGTGTCGAGCGGGCCAGAGGCGATCGAGCTTGCGCATGGTGATCTGCGCTTCGATCTCGTCATCACGTCTCTATACGTCGGCGATATGCATGCGCTCGATCTCGCTCGCGGTATCAACGACGGTGAGCGACCGCGCATCCCGATTGTCCTGCTTACCTACAACAACCGCGAACTGACGGCGTTCCGTTCACGTCACGATATCCGACCCATCGACAAGATCTTCCTGTGGCAGGGCGACGTTCGCATCCTGCTGGCGATCGTCAAGTTCATCGAAGACAGATTCAACGCGGCATATGACATCGGTGTCGCTGGCGTGCCGGCGATCCTGGTGGTCGAGGACAACGTCCGGTATTACTCCGCGTTTTTGCCCGCGATCTACACCCAACTCGTGGTCCACTTGCAGA
>JABSRK010000351.1 GCA_013213915.1 Planctomycetota bacterium | reverse complement strand
CCTCCGCTACGTTGAATTGGTCCTGATCTCGCCCTTGCCTTGACGCTCTTCGCAAGGCAACGGACCACGCGCCACCCGAGATCGTCTTGTTGGCAGGCGTCGCGCGCGCGGTTCCATCGCAGTCGTGGGTACCGTGAGCCGTGCGGGGCATAGGGACTCCAAGAACTGCTGCCATCGACCGAGTCCGGACGGACCAGGCACCACTCTCCTTGTGCACCCGAAGCATCCGTGGGAACCCAGTAGTAGTGGTGGGTCCGATCGGAGATGAAGCAGCTCGTCAGGCCGGTGGCCAGGCCGCTGACCAGCAATACGGCGAGCAGATCGTGCACACGCGTCCGCATCTCAGCGCTCCTTGACCGTCGTGGAGTAGCTGACGCCTTTAGGCGTCAGCACCGGCACGGGCAGGGTGATCCCGTGATCACCGGCCGTCCGGGACCTTGAGTCCACCGCAATGAAAGCCGTGTAGGGGGAAAGAAGTCCGTAGTCGAGCGCCAGGCGGCGCACCTCCTCTCTGACTGTTGCTTTATTAACGAGGTCGCGCCTTTGCCGCTCGTGGATGTCGGCGATACACGCGCGCGCCCACAGGCGAGCGAGACCTGGATTGTCGCAGTTGCCGTGGCCATCACGCTGGACGGCGACAGTGATCTCCTTCAGGACCCCGTTCTGGCGGCCACTCACACGAATCGGTCCCGCAAGCCGGCCGCGAAAGCGCGCTGTGATGGACAGCCCGCGCCCCGGGATGAGATCCGGCAACCGTGACGGCTGGACGTCCAGCACCTCCGCGCCGCCCCAGTCCAGCTCGAGATCGGTGAGGACGGGGCGCTGGGCGCGGTCGAGGAAACGCGTCATGGTTGATACGGCGTCGTCGCCGCTGCCCACGTACGCCGCAGCGCCCGCGCCCAGTCGGGCCAGGCGCTCGAGCAGAAAACGGTTGGGTGACGACCCGATGCCGAAGCTGAAGATGCGCGCATCGCCGAGCCCGCGTCCCACGCGCCGGAACACCTCCTCCTCGTTGCCGATGAGGCCATCGGTCATGAAGACGTAGTAGCGCTGACGACCCTGCTGGCGCGGGAGCGCGAGGGCAGCCTCCAGGCCCCGCATCATCATGGTCCCGCCGCTTGCGGATACCTGTCTGAGCTCTCTGCAGACGCGCGCCTTGTTCGCGGCGGTCGCGGCAAGAGGCTTGTCCCCGAGGAGGGCGGCTTCATCGGAGAAGCGCACCACCTGGAACGTGTCCCGCGGGCCCAGGGACCCGATTGCGTGAACGGCGGCCGCGATCATCTGGCGAAGAGGCTCTCCGTTCATGCTGCCGGAGCAATCGAGTACGAAGACGAGATCGAGGTCGCGGCGCATGGGCGAGTCCATGGGTGGCTCGATCATGAGCAGGAGATGCCCCCCTTCCTGCTTGTCGGCGGTCGCGGTGAATACCGCCCCGCGCACGTCCTCACGCCGCGGACGCCATCTCAAGACGAGATCGCGGTTCGGAATCGTCGCGCCATCCTTGAGGGTGACCACGGCGCGCCCTTCCGCGACACGATGCACGGAGATTTCATGAGTCGGCGACGCGATGGACGCGAGGGGAATTCTGGCGTTGACCTCGACGGCGACCGAGATGTCATGCCCGCTCCGTTCGCCCGGTTTCAGGTAGTGGACGTCCACCGGCTGCCCGGAACCCACATTCTCATCGGCAGGCACGGCACCGATCCCGTCCGTCACATGGGGTGGGTTGAAGCGAGGCCCGACGACCATCGGGAAGACCCACTCGAAAGAACCGTCGCGGCGCTCCACCGTATGCCAGTAGGTGATGCTCACGTCGATCTGCTTACCGGGCTCGATGTTGGCGACCTTTTGCCGGAAGACGTTGGGTCGGTGCTGCTCCAGCAGTGCCGCGACCACACCAGAGCGCCTCGCTTCTTTGTAGATGCGCTCCGCTTCTTTGCGCTCGCGAATGATCGCCCGGATCTTTCGCTCACCCACGGTCATGGTGAATCCGGTGACCCCCGCATCCTCCGGCAGGGGGAAGACGTAGTGAGCCTCGATCTTGTCGGTGTAGGGATTGTGGAACTGCTGAACCACGGTCACCGCCGAAACGGTGCCGTCGATACGGGCAGCCACGTCGGTATGGCGCAGGGGCACCGGCTTGAACCCATCCTTAAAACGGCCCATCAGCGCACCGCTACCCGGCTGAACTTTGTCCGACGTGCGCGTCGGATCGGGCTCCTGGGAACGGAACGCACCTTTCGCGAAGACGGGGAGCGCCCCGGACCGAATTTCGAGCGCGCGAATTTGGGCCTTTAATTCGGCCACCCCCGTGAGCGGGGCCTCGCGAGGAATCACCCAGAGTTCCTCCGCGAGGCCCACCAGCCCCGGCACGACGGCGCCGGGGGAGCCAAACTGGTACGTGGCCCCAATCTGGGGCGACAGCGGTGGGGCTGGCACCGGCAGCCCCCGAACGCGGGTATTCAGAACCGTCAGATAGTTGTTGGAGCCAAACTGGTAGGCAGATTCGGCGTTCCAATCGAGGCCAAACCCCGCGAGGGGCACGGACCCGGATCGACGAAGGTAGACGTTCAAATCGAGGCCTTGGCCGACACCCGCGAAGTTTCCGCCAAGACGGCCACCCGTCATGCTGATGCTCAAGTGCTCGTTGGCGTCCTCGGCGGTGTTGCCGTAACTCCATGGCCGGAAACGGAACGCGTCCTTGCCCAGGGTGACGGCGCCCCGCGCGCCTTCGGGAACCCCGGCAGCTGCCCCCGTGAGGGCGACCGGGAACGGCGAGCCGCCCGGATCCATAGGGGCCTGAAGCTCGTTCGCGCAACTCATGCACCCGACGAGCACCAACGAGAGAACTGCGAACTTCGAGAGCCTCATCTCCCCTCCTCGTGGTCGATATCCACCGCTATCTCCCCGCCCCCGACGGTCGCCGCCGTCGAGAACTTGACCGTGCACTCGGGAAGCACCTCGCCACGGGTGGCAACCATCACCGTCGCTACCCGGAATCGCGTCTTCGGCAGATTGGGACCTGCATCCGTGTGGAACGCCGCGAGGATCGCGCGTTCGTTCTGCATCGCCTTGGGGTCGTAGTGAGGCGGCTCTGCGAAAGCCGGATGGGAGCCGCCCTCGATACCCACGATCATCCCACCACCCTCGACGACGACCTCCAACTGCCAGGCGGCCAGCGAACGTCCCCGCGGATCGAGATACACCTCGATCCAGCCAAAAGCGGTGGCCGGCTCTGGCGTCGCCGCCGCTGCGGCGGAGGCCGTTCCCGTGCGGTCCGCGGCTCCAAGCAGCACCACGATCAGCAGGAGGACCGGACCTGCGACACGACTCACTGTCCGTCCTCCGAGAGGGACACCGCCGCGTCCAGGATGATCCGAACGTCCTGAGCGTCGATCGCACCGTCGCCATCCCGATCGCCGTTCTGCGGCGCGGGCTCACCGTGATCGATCCGGTACTGGATCACATAGGCATCGCGAACGTCGATGCGCCCGTCACCGGTCACATCGCCCGCCAGCGACACGGGGCCACCGGGTTGGTCGTCGCCGAACACCAGCAACGCCGAAACAACCACCGCTGCCGCCGCCGCTCCGGCCGCCGCCGTCCGCCGGCGCAGGCGGCGCCACCGCAAGCGCGCGGCATGGGCCCGCAACTCGTCCCGGAACTCATTGTCGCCCTCCTTCGTCGGAACCGGCGCGCGCATCAGGTCCTCGAGGGCACGGGAC
>JABSRK010000350.1 GCA_013213915.1 Planctomycetota bacterium | reverse complement strand
CGATCGTCGCCTGTATGGTCTCGGCGATGGCGAGCGCGGCGCCGCCCACCGACCCGGCGGCGGAGGCGACGAGGATCAGCCGACCGCGGCTCAGCACGGAAGCCCCCCGGGTAGACCACCGGCCGCCGGGTGATTCCACAGGGTCAGCACCGACGCGTCCCCCTGGTAACGGATCGCACACAGCCCGAACGGATCGAGTTGCATGCGCTGGACCTGCTCGAGCCCGACGCGGAGCGCGTGGGCAACGAGGCAACGAATCGGACCGGCGTGGCCGACGTAGCACACGACCTCCCGTTGCTGCCGTCGGAGCTCGGCCTGCATTCCCTTGAGAACGCGGCGTGACACCGCCTGCAGACTCTCGCCACGGGGCGGCTCGGAGCGACAGAAGTCGTGAAGGAAACGGACCGCCGCATCACCCTCGTTGGCCACGATCTCGGGCCACGCCCGCCCCTGCCAGGTGCCGAAGCGCTGCTCCCGCAGATCCCGACGCACCGCCAGCGATGAACCCGCGTATTCGGAGATGCGCTCAGCGGTCAGGCGCGCACGACGTAAGTCCGACGAGATGATCCGCGCCGGCTCCAGGGCGGCGATGGTCGTCGCCACATCAGACTCGTCCGAGGCCAGGCCGCGCTGTAACGGTGGATCCGACTGGCCCAGCGCGGTGCGGTCCCACTTGGCGGCGACCGGGCCGCGCCTCAGCAAGAACAAGGTCGCGTGGATGTCCTTCGCCATCCCTAGGACCTCTTCCTCAGTACCAGGGTGACGTCCCCGCAGTTGGGCTGCAGTCCGCGATCCGGGTGCCCGTCCTCCTCCATGGCGTGAACGGCGAGCAGGTCGAACCCGCCGACGTCGTCGAGCAGGGTCCGCAATCCGTCACGTTGGAACGTCCTCAGAACGTATTCCTCTTCCAGTCTCTCGGGACACGCGGCGACCCCTCGACTCAACAGGTGCAGACGGATGGTCTCCTCGCAGCGAACGGGGTCCCGGCGGACGCTCTCGTAGCGCACCGAGGCCATCCCCCCGGACGGGACGTACATGGGCTCGCTCTCATAAAGCACGTGGACGTCTTCGTCCACCGTATCCCCGTCGTAGACACAGGCGCCGAGAAAGTAGAGCCCGTCCGGTCGCAAGTGCTCACGCACCGAGCGCAGATGCGCCGCGGCGGAGACGAGGTCCGGCAGGTGACCGATGGACGAGTGGAGGTTCAAGGCGACGTCGAACGGACCGGTCTCAAAGGCGAGCGCGCACATGTCCAGCTGAGTCAGCTCCGCCGCAGCGCCGAGACGACGGCGGCACTCGGCCACCATCTGCGGCAAGTGGTCGTTCCCCGCCACATGCAATTCGCGCACAGAGAACGGCAGCAGCCAGGTACCCGGCCCGCAGCAAGGGTCCATGACCGATGCCAACGGACCATCGAGGTACAGGTCAATCCAGTCGAGCACGTGCTCGAAGACGTCTGGCTCGGGCGACAACAACGTCGCGTAGACCTCGGGGTGGCGATACAGGCTCATGGCGGGCAAAGAGTAGCACCGACGGGGCACGGTTAGACTGGGTTCATGCTCACGCCGCTCGAGATGCCGCTTGGAACCAGGCGCCCCCCCAAATCGACATGAGCGCTCGAGTCCCGAGGAACATCCCCGTCGACGTCATCCGCCCGTACGTCGTCGAAACACCCGACCCGCCGCGAGCGCTGGACCTCGGCGCCCTGTTCGATCCCCCCGGCCCGGTGGAGGTGGAGATCGGGTTCGGCAAGGGACGGTTCCTCGTCACCGCAGCCGAGCTGCAACCCGAGAGACGCTTCCTGGGCGTCGAGATTCGTCATGTCCTGCGGGACTTCGTGGCTGCCCGCCTCGCCAAGCGATCCCTCACCAACGCCCGTGTCATGCAGGCGGACGCCCGCATCTTTCTCAGGGAGATCGTCCCGGACAGCGCCCTGCGGGCCATCCACTTCTACTTCCCCGACCCCTGGTGGAAGAAGCGTCATCACAAGCGCCGCATCTGGACCTCCCAGTTGTTCGCCGACTTCGAACGCGCCCTCGAACCGGGCGGCGTCCTGCACCTGGCTTCAGACGTGGACATGGTGTTCGACGAGATGTGCGCACGGGCTCGCGAACGTTCGGGGTTGCGAGAGGACCGGTCGGCGAAACTCGAGCCTCCGTGCACCACAAACTTCGAAGACAAGGCCGGAGACGAGGGACGCGTGGTCGGCCGCACGGCGTTCGTGCGCGTCTGACGCGGTGGACACCTCGCAAGCGCTCCCCTACTTCCAGTGGAAGCGGGCGCGCTTCTTCACGTGGCAGTCGCGGCAGGACGTTTCGGCCTCCGAAGGGATGGGCACCTCCCGAAGCGAACTCGCTCCCTCGGTGCCAGTGTGGCATTCGGCACACGTAGCGTCCCGGTGACCGCGGCTCCGGTGAGAGAACGCGTTGGGCTGTGGCCAGGACTTCATGATGCTCTCACCTCGGTACACCGGGTCCCCGGTGCGGTGGCAGGCGCGACAGTCACCCCCACCCACGTTCTCGTGGTTCTGGTGGCACTCCGTGCACGAACGGGCCTCGGGTCTCGTGCCCGGGACGTCCGGCGATCGGAGATCGCTCGTCAACGTGTGGCACGACAAGCACCCGTTCTCCAGACCGGGCTTGCTCGTGTCGAGATGCGAGGCATGGGGGAACTGGTTGGTGCTCGCCAGCTGCGGAATCCCTGACCGGAGACCCGCCTGCGGGATGCCGGTGTCGTGGCACTCGAAGCAGTTCTTGTCGTCGAGCGGGTGGGTGTAGACACCGGCCGTCAACGAGCGCGCCAGAGAACCCGAGACCACGTCCGTGTGGCACTCGCGGCATTGCCCCTGTGATTTATCCGGGTCCTTGGAGAGGTGGACGCCGTGCAGAAACGGGCGGTCCTTCATCGACGTCGCCGAGATCTTGCCGTCCCGGTGACAATCCGCGCAGTCCTTTCCCCCGGTCTCGAACTGGTCGTGATGGTCACGGAGCGTCAGCGCATACAGGTGAGCACCCGAAGAGAACGTCGCGCGCGAGAGCCGCTTCACCTGAGTCAACTCGGGCGCGTGCAGGTCCTGGTGACACTGGGCGCACTTCGTGCCCCCGTCGTCATCGGCACCATGCCACGCGGTCGTCCAGTTGACGGGATCGGGCGCGCTCGCCGAACCGTGGCACTCCTGGCAACGCTCGTACTTGATGCGCTTGAACTCCCGCTCGGGAATGCCCCGTGTCGGATCGGCCGGCTGGGGCACGTCCGCGTACTCGTGACACGACTCGCAGTCCTTGATGCGCATGCCCTCCGGGGCGTCCTCGGTCGCAGCGACGGAGAGATGTTTGTCATGGGGAAAGGCATCGTAGGCCAGCGCCACCCACGGCGTATCGTCCCGCGGCGGCACGGGCGCCGTGACGTCAGGAACGCGTGCCCCGTGGCACTGCACGCATGAATCCTCCGCACGAATCGACGTGAGACTCGCCCTGTCCCTGCCGCGGTGATCGACGTGGCACGGCTGACACGACTCCGCCTGCCATGAGGGCGGATGGGTCGGTTCATGGACGATCGACTGGTGACAGACCCCGCAGCTCGAGGATGGCGTCCCCGTCCAACCGGCGTGGCACGCGGCGCACGCACCGTTCTCATGGCCGGCGGCCGCAAGCTGCTCGAGCCCCTGGCTCGCGTGAATCGCCAGATGCTCGGCTCGGTGAACGTCGGCCAGCGGTCCGGGCTCCACGAGCGGCTCCTCCACCGCATCGATGAAGGACGCA
>JABSRK010000035.1 GCA_013213915.1 Planctomycetota bacterium | reverse complement strand
CGTAGCCTGCGGGGAGAAGTGTGGGTCGCGTCGCGACGTTTTTACGATCCTGGTCGCGCTGCCGCTCTTACTGCTTCCAGCCCAGGATCTCGTCGATCGTGTTGACCGCGATCTGGTGGTACGCGTCGCGCGCCTTGCGGTAGATCTCGACCGCGCGTGCCTTGCCTGCCCCCGTCTTGACGAGCTCCTGGTAGAGGGGCTTGAGGAACTTCCGCCGACCCTGGTTCAACAGGAGCGTCTCCACCGCTGGCATGCCCGCCTGGTAGCCCGATCGGATCGCCGCGAGTCCCCATTGCATGAGAATCTCGGAATTGCCCGTGTTCGTCAGGTTCCAGGCACGGTCGAGTTCGGTGAGGCGTGCGACGGGGACGTCGTCGGGGAACGCGCGCAAGAAGTGGAGCCACTCATGGGTGATCCACTCCTTGCCAGGAATTCCGCTTGCCGGGATCTTCCCCGAGAGGACTTGCTTCGCCAGCGTCTCGCATCGATCGAACGCATCCGATTCGGCCTCTGGAGAGTTCTCCGGAAGACCCGGTCCATAGAGCCACTCTTCGAGGCGAATCGCCGTGCCATCGTCGTCGAGCAGATGCTGTTTCAGGTGGGCGACAAAGTCCGCTGTCGTGCGACTCTGAAACGCGTTGCCATCGAACCACGCCTTCAAGAACGGATCGAAACGCTCACGGCCGTAGGTCTCGTCGAGCAGGCGGAGGAACAGGTATCCCTTCTCGTACGGTACGTTGGAGAACGCGTCGTCGGGATCGCGACCTTCCAGGTCGACGTGCAGGATCGTGTCCCCTTCCGGCAGCTCCGCCATCTCCGTCATCAGGTCATGGCGTCCGAGGACGGCCTCCATCTCGGCGCGCGCCGGGCCGTAGACGGCCTCCATGATGCGTCGCTCGAAGTAAACCGTGAATCCTTCGTTGAGCCAGAAGTCGGACCACGTGGCGTTGGTGACCAGGTTGCCTGACCAGGAATGCGCGAGTTCGTGGGCGACGAGGGCCGTCAGCGAACGGTCGCCGGCCAGGACCGTCGGCGTGGCGAACGTGAGGCGAGGGTTCTCCATGCCGCCGAACGGAAAGCTCGGTGGCAGGATGATGATGTCGTAGCGACCCCATTGGTAGGGGCCGTAGAGCTTCTCCGCCGCTTCGATCATGCGTTCGCTGTCTGCGAACTCCCACGCTGCTTTTGAGACGACCGAGGGCTCGGCCCAGACGCCCGTGCGTGGCCCCATGGACTTGAACTCGATCGCGCCGGCTGCGATGGCCAGCAGGTACGACGGGATGGGCTGCGGCATGCGGAAACGCCATGCGCCGTTTGCGCCCCGTTCCTCCAGGTTCTCGGCCGCCATGACGGGGCGGATGCCGTCGGGCGCCGTGACCTCGGCGTCGAAGGTGAAGCGCACGCCCGGGGAGTCCTGGCAGGGGATCATGGCGCGAGCGTTGATTGATTGTGCCTGCGAGAACATGAAGGGGTGCGTGTTGTCGGCGGTCTGGCCCGCGTTGAGCCATTGAACGCACGCACCGCCATCGCCCGTGTGGTAGTGAATCTCGACCCGATCGTCACCAGGCTCGAGCGACACGGTCAGCGGGATGCCGAACACCTGGGAACCCCCGGCGTGGGTGTAGGTCGCCGTGCGCATCCCGTCTGCGTTGCCGACGCGGACGCCTTCGATGACGAGGGATTTTGTGTCGAGCACGAGATTCGATCGGGCGGCCGTGTTGTCGTCACGCGCGACGGTCCACGTCACGCTGCCGCGCAGCATCTGTTCTTTGAAGTCCAGATCCCATCGGATGTCCGCATGGGTCGTGCGGGCCGATGTGGGGTCGCTGAAGGAGTGGATGTCCGTCACCGGGCCGTCTCCGTGCGTGCACGAGGAGAGAAGGACGATCGTGGCGAGGATGCCGCCGCGCGGAAAGTGGAGCGTTATCATGCGCTCCGGATTCTACGGGTGTGCCCCGGTCGCTACCAGGACGGGCGCACGGCGCTGTCAGGCGCGCCGATTTCGGGTACCGACAGGCCCAGGGAGCGCGGGCTGGCCGCTGCAAGGCTGATCCGCAGCATTGGCGTGATGTCGATCACCGACAGGACCCCCGCGGTGGACGGAGCGGGCGCGAGGGGCGATGGAGACGGGGCCGTGGAGGGAAGTCGGGCGGAAGGCGTCGGAGCTGACAGGATCCCTGCACCGAACATTGGGAACGGGTCGATTCTGTGTGGACGTAACGCCGAGGCGATCTCGCTGGTCGGATCGTCAATCGGCGATGCGGCCAGTCGGATCGGGTTGCCGCGTGACGACCAATCGACGTGAGCGGTTCCGTTCCCACTCAGGGCGATGCCGGGGACCATGATCGCTGCGCGAGGCAGCATGGGCCGCATGGGGGCGGCAGCGGTCGCCCTGTGTGCGTACAAAAGGACGATGAACGGCGGGCGTGTCGTGACCAGGGCCAGGGCGCGCTCGGAGGTCATGAGCGAACTCTGAACCGGTTGGGCCAGGCTGCCAGCCGCCATCATCAGCAGCAGCGCCCCAGTCACCCCTTTGCGGAGGGGGGGCCGTATCTTGGTACTGATATTGAATTCTCGCGATCAGGAAAGACGCTGAAAGCGGCGATGGAGCCGCCATCTCCTTCATCGTCTCTTCGGACGCCCGCGGTGAAGTCGCGGTTGTGGGCGCCCGGCGCTCGTCACCTACTTGTGCGAGCGGTTACGCCGGGCCTTCTCGTAGAGAATCCACGCTGTCTGGACCACTTCGAATGCGGATGCGTTGGCCCTGCGTACCCGCTCATCGGGGTCGTGGTGCGACCGATGCTCGAGATGAGGCAACTCGCTTCCTGCGTGATGGCCGGCCGACGCGAGGGTGCGGGCTGCCTGATAGCGGACCTGCCATTCTCCGTCGTCGAGGGCGCGCCCCAGGTCGTGGATCACAGGCGCGAGGTCGTCCTTCGCGAACGTCGCGAGCGCTCGTAACGCACCGGTCCGGACGGTGGGGTCCTTGTCTCGCAGCAACGTGCGCAGGGCTGGGACCGCCGGACCCGCTGGTGAGCCGATCATGCGCGCGAGCTCGGCGCCCGCATAACGTGCTCCAGCATCTTCGCTGCCCATCCAATCGGTCGCATAACAGAGGCTCGATGGGCCGAAGGACGCCAGCTTCAAGATGACCTCTTGCCGTGTCCAGTGGTCCGCGCCCTCCGCCTTGGCGGCCCACTGGGCTGCGGACAGGCCGTCGCGCACCTCGCTCTGCGCAGTTGTGGCTTGCGCCTCACAGCACTTCGGGCAGCAGGTGGGGCCGCAGATGTGCTGGTGCGAACAGCCAGCCAGCGAGCCGACGAGGACGAGCGTCGTGACGAGGCAGAAGCAGCGCATCAGAATGACCTCCAGGGCTTATCCTACCGAACACCGCAATCATTGGTCGTAGGCGATGCATGACACGAGGATCATTCAGCTGGGGGACGCCAGCTACGGGGGGCCGGTCACCCGGTTGCGCGATGGCGCGATCGGGGTGGCCGGCCGAAGGCCCGTTGCTGCAGCCTATCGACAGCTCGTGGACGCGCTGCCGCCGCGTGAGGCAGGACCGGTGCTGGTCGCTCGCGATCCTGCCGGAGTCCTGGCCATCGCCGCGCGGTGGTTGTGGCCGGAGGCACCCGTGATGGTTCACCACCTGGATGCGTGGGAGGCCCGCGTGGCGTCGCGGAACATGGCCAGGAATGGCGTCGATGACGTCCCGGTTGCGCTCACTGCTGACATCCCTCCGGGCCCATTCCGACTCGTCGCCATCCCATTCCCTGCCCGTGCGGAGTCACTGTACGGTCGCGAACTCATCGAGCGGGCACATGACGCGCTCGTCGACAAAGGACGGCTCATCGCATCGACAGACGGTTCTCCTTCGTGGCTTCGCAGGGTCGTGAAGGAGGTGTTCGGACGTGCGGACTTGCAGAGCTCGTCGCGTTCGGGAGCTGTCGTCACCGCGCGACGGACACGATCCGAGCAGCGCACGCGGGACCACGACCACGTGATCCGGATTTCTCGCGGGGATCGCGAACTGGAGATCCTGACGCGCTCCGGTGTCTTCTCTCCTGGGCGCCTCGATTCGGGCACCAAGGCCCTGCTCGCCGCGTTCGTCGCGGCGCCGGGGGAGTCCGTACTCGACCTCGGCTGCGGGGCCGGCGCGCTCGGACTTGCTGCTGCCGTCGATGCGGGTCCCGCTGGCGTCGTCATGGTGGATTCAAATGCGCGCGCCGTTGCCGTCGCAACAGCGAACGCGGAGCGGAACGGACTGGGGTCGGCGACTGTTCTCCTTCGCGCTGACCTGGAGGATCTCCCTGGTGGGTTCCATCGCGCGTTGGCCAACCCGCCGTACTTCTCCCATGGCCGGATCGCGGCGTCGTTCGCACGCGCGGCCGCATCTGCTCTACGCCCCGATGGAGTGTTGCAGATGGTCGCGAAAGCTACCGACCTTCACCGGGATGTCTTGAACAGCTTCTTTGACGAGATTTCCGTGGAAACGGTGGGTGACTATTCTGTGCTGCACGCTCGAAGAGCACGGACCGATTCGTTGCCGGGTCACGGGCACAGCCCCCGAGGATAAGGGCACATCGCCCGTGTCCGTGGTCAAGCAACGGTGGCCGCGGTTCTGCGTGCGGGCTGCTCTTGGCATTCATGCTGCGGCTTGCAAGAGTGGGTGATGCGCCGGCGCCGTTCGGATCTCTGGATCCTGGGAGGACTGCTCGCTTTCGCGCTCGTCTTCATTCTTGGGGCGACCTGGCTGGGCAGCAAGGAGCGTGCGCGCTACGCGCTCGATCCACTGCCACCCCTCGATGCTGCGGAGGCGGAGCTGGTGTCGGCCCTGATGATCCTCACGCCGCGCTACCCTGCAGGGCTCGCGTGGCTGCGGGCTGCCGCCGAGGGCCGCGCGGGCATAGATGAGCGGCTCGCCGTCGATGGCCTCCGCACGGCGGTCATTCGCGTCCTCCAGGGGCGTCCCGAGGAAGCCGTCGAGGCGGCACGCCGTGGCCTTTCGGAGAACGAGCGCGACGGTGATCTTCACCTCGTCCTCGGGATCGCGCTCGAGAAGACCGGAGATCCTGCGGGCGCGGCCGTGGCCTATGTGCGCGCGGATCGCGCCCTCGGCGATGACGTCGACATCCTGTTTGCGCTGGCTCGCCTCCACCTCTCAATGCGGAGGTACCGGGAGGCGCGGGATTATGCGGAGCGGCTCGTCTTGAAAGCACCGCGCTACGCGGAGGGTCAGCGCGTGCTCGGAGAATCGTGCCTCGCGACCCACGACATGGGTCGCGCGAAGCGCGCGTTCAACGATCTGTTGCAGTTGCGTCCTCACGACGTCGCCGCCCGGGAACGGGTCAAGTTCCTCGATGGCACCCGCTGAGCCTCGGGTGCGAGCGCCGAGTCCGGAATAGAAACGCGCGTAGGCGGGAAAGCCCGCGCGCGTTCCGCCGCTAAGCGTTGCTCCCCCGGATCAGGGGGTCAGGGTCGTTCTGACGACGTTGCTGGAGCTGAGGATGCTGAAGGGACTTCCAATGGCGAGGCCCTGGCCGTCCGCGGTCATCCCCACGAAGGAGTTCAGCGAGCCAGGGGGCAGGGTGAACGGTGCGTTCGGATACAGCAGCGCGGGTGCGGGGAGGACCCAGTGGAAGATGTTGCCTGGCGCCGCCGGCGAGGCGATGGCCTGGAACGTCATGAAGTCAGCGTTGATCCCGTAGATGTTGCCCAGGCCGACCGGGAGGGCCGTGTTGAAGCTGAAGAGCGTATAGCCCTGCACGGTACCGGCGGGGAGGTTCTGCAAATCGCAGAAGAGGTTGCCACCGTTGCTGGTGAGCGTCAGCGAGAACTGGCTGTCGGCCTGGATGTTGACGTCATCGACCAGGTGGCCGTCGGTGCCGAGGATGAAGTTATCGTACTGGCGCCAGATCACGCGGAATGTGCTCGTGATCGCGATACCGTTGGCCGCCGCGGCCTGGTCGAGGTCGATCGTGTACTGGGTCCAGGCCGCCGAGATGAACAGCCCTGTGTGCGGCTGCACGAGGGCCTCGTTGGCGCCATCGCTGATCCACAGGCCGTCCTGGGGGTCGTCCTCGTCGCCGGTCTCCTTGATCCAGTAGCTGAGGGTCGCTCCGCCAGCGGCGGCCAGGTCGATGACGAGAGTCGCGTCATTCTGAACGAAGTTACCGCTCGTGTTGGAAGACATGGTGAGGGCGTTGCCGCCCGAGGTCGGGGAGACGATGCCGCTCTGGCCCGCCGTGATGGCGCCGAAGCTGTTGCTGCTCGAGAACAGCCAGCCGCTCGAGCCCTGGGAGGGGAGTCCGCCATTGAAGGTCTCGTTGACCGGCAAGGTCGCCGCCGTCAGCGTCGCCACGGTCACGTATCCGGGCATGACGAGCGTGTCACTGCCGAAGGCGTTGCTGACCGTGAGGCTGACGTTGTAGCTCCCCGTGGTGTTGTAGGTGAACGTCGGATTCGCCACGGTTGAATCCGTATTGCCGTCGCCGTCCAGATCCCACGCCCACGAGGTAGGGCCGCCGGTGCTCGTGTCACTGAAAGAGACGGTGCCTCCCTGGAGAATGTTGGGGTCCGACGACGTGAAATTGGCGGTCGGCGCCGTCGGCGTGGACGGGGTGGTGCACGTTCCAGGTGGAGGGGTGGGGCCGCCCGCCGAGGTCCACATGGCCTGGAATCCGGCATTGGTGAGGCTCGTTCCCCAGTTGTTTCCACCTGTCGCGGAACAACCGCCGTGGGTGTGGATGCCGACGGCGAGACCGGAGATGTCACAGATGACGGGTGATCCGGAGTTGCCGCCGGTGGTGTCGGTGTTGTAGCCGAGACCCGTTCCGGCGCCCCCCGTGGTGACGTAGGTGCCAGCGTGGGTCTTGTTGACGACGTTCCAGGTCGGGGAGACGGGCGAACTCACGCTGCCGTAGCCCGTGATCCGGATGGGATTGCCGCTGGAGGGGAGGAACCAACCGAGGGTGAAGTGGCCGTACAGGCCCGACGGCCACTGGCCCTGGGCGTTGGTGCTGACGGTGCTGACTGCGTAGTCGTCGCCGACGCCGTTCCCCAGCGCGCCGAGATTCGAGATCGGCCACTGTCGATTGGAGGGCGGATGCTGCGCGCTTCCAGATCCGGTGGAGAGCGGGACCTCGGCCTCGGCGACGCCGAAGGTGCCGGTGCAGTGACCGGCGGAGAGGACGTAGTTCGTGGCGCTCGCGGCCCAGATCGTGCAGCCGCCGCCACCACCGCTGGGGCTGCTGACGGCGCGCATGGCGCGCCAGTCGGTGGACAGGACCCGATCGTCCGTCGCGCCGCAGATTGAGTTATGGAAACCGAGTGACCCGGTCGCTCCGGCGATGAGATCGCGGACCATGAACGACGCGGTCGATCCGGGTGAGACCCAGAGCTTGACCGTCACGCTCTCACCGTTGAAGTAGGCCGACGTGTTCGTCCACTTCTGCAGCTCGTGGGGGTATTGCTCCTGCGTGTTGCCGTCACGGTTGGAGATGACCTGGATGTAGTCCTCGGCGCCGAGGACTACATTGTCGAACTTCAGCCGCAGGGACGAGGCTCCGGGGATCGTGACCACGTGCGTGTCCATGCACTGGTTCATGTCCGTACCATTGGTGTGAACGCCTGACGCGTAGGTGTAGGTCCACCAGACGTATTCACCGAGGGAAGTCTGGGCGAAGCTGACGCTCGTACCGATGAGCAGGCAGGTCAGCGCGCAAAGAAAGCGGGTGCTCAGCATGTTTGGAACTCCGCCCGGGTACGGGGGCCCCGGGCAGCTACAGAACGGCATCTGCGAGGAACGGGAGACAACGGGCGGAGACACGGGGAAGCCCACCGCTTCCAGGATCCTACGGATCCGGACCCTTGCGGTGCAAGCTCGTCACGCCGGGAGAACGCCGGATCCGCCTCCTTTCACCGCTTCGCGGGGATAATGACTGCCTGGATGCGACCCCGGCGGCGCAGGTACTGCGCGCCCAACCCATCGAGGATCGGGGGGCCGGGCTCCTCCTTGGTTTCCGAGACCGGCATTTCGTAGAGCAAAGATCGGTCGTGCACCGCGACGATGGTCTGGCCTGGTTTGTCCTCCGTCATCTCCTTGATCACCTTCACCGCGCCCTCGAGCGACAGGCCCATGGCGCTCCTGTCCGGTCGCAGGCCGCGGACCCTGAACCCGGTGCGGGCCAGCTCCGACAGGGGGAGCCAGATCGGGCGTCCCCCGGCTTCCCCCTTTTCGACGGCGTCATTCATGAGCTGGGCCATGTGTTGTTGTCGGAGCGTCCAGGAGTGCGGGGCGTGTGTCCACAAGGTGCCCGTGAGCATGGCGAGGGACACCGCAGACGCCGCGAGGAGACGCGGACGCGGGAGGGGACCCGGCCCGGCGGTGAGCGCCGCTGCGGTCCATGCGATGACCGCGACGGGGACGAGCCACCACTCGAAGTTCGCGGGTTCGAACCAGACATAGAAGGGAGCCCGCACGATCACCACCAGGAGTGCGCAGGTCACCAGCGGCCGCGCCGGACGCGCGCCCCGGAGCAGCATGCCCATGGCTGCGAGGAGGCCGACAAACGCGAGGCCGAGGCAGATGTTGACGACGGGGTCCAGGGTCACGAGGCCGATCACGAGGACCGTGAGGGCCCCCACGTTGACCTTCACCGCGTCAACTCCTCCGGCGTGTGACCAGCTCCCGCTCTCGTACGGAGCGATCTGCGAAGCGCTGTAGGTCAGGTAGTCGACGAACGTCCAGTCCTCGCCGAACGCGATCCAGATGAGCGTGAATACGGCGAGCGCCGCAGCACCCGTTGCCGCGAGCCAGACAGAGAGGGTTCGCAAGCGCGTCGGTCCGTCGAGGCGTTGACCGAGGGCGTACGCCCAGGCGGGAACCAGCAGGACATTGTCCTGACGACAGAGCAACGCGAGCACGACGACCATTCCGAGTCGCCGCGGTCGGGCGTTCGGGTCGAGGGCGACGGCTGTCGCCAGGAGCGCGCCGGCGACCCCGAGGAGGACGTTTTCCCCGGTCCCAGCCTCGATCCAGAAGCCGCTTGTGGCGACGAGGGGCGCCGCCACAAGCAGCCCGGCCCACCAGCGGCGGGCTCCCCCGGCGAGGACGATGAGGGCGATCACCAGGGCCCCGGCCATCGCCGACAGCGTCTTGGCTGCGTGATGTCCCGGTTGCTCTGCGCCGCACGCGTCCAGCACGGGCGTCAGGAGATTCGCCGCGACATGAAACAGCGGGTGATGGGCGCTGATCTCCGTCCACGGGCGCAGCTCCGGCCCGCTCGCGTTCCACAACGCGTCGTTGATGACGTAACCCGCGTCACTCTCGACCGGGAACACCAGGTAGCCGGCGACGAACACGAGTGCGCCGACGACGAATACGGCGATGCGATGCGGAGATGACCCGCCCATGCCGGCCAGCGTACGGGGAGAACGGGCTTTCAGCTATCAGCCAACGGTCTAAGAGCAGCCTGCGGCCTTGACAAGGGCGAAGACGGTCCCGCCAATCGTGAACCCGTCCATCTGGCCGTGCATCGTCTACACTGGCGGGGTTCTTCCACAGGAGTGCGACCATGTCCCGATGTTTCCTGATCCTGTTGTCGGCAGCGCTCGTTTCCATCGCGCCGGCTCAAAAGCCCGCGATCTACGACGAGGCTGCGAACGCCCACGAGCTCATCGACGCGGCCTTGACGAAGGCACGCCGCGACGACAAGCGCGTCATGGTCGTCTTCGGCGCCAACTGGTGTGGCTGGTGCCACAAGCTGGCCGATGCGTTCAAGCGTCGCGAAGTTCGTCGCCCCCTACGGGATGACTACGAGGTCGTGAAGATCGACATCGGAAAATGGGACAAGAACCTGGACCTGGTGAAGAAATATGACGTCGACATCAAGAAGCACGGTGTCCCGTTCATCACCGTGCTCGGCTCTGACGGCAAAGTGGTCAAGAACCAGCCGACCACGCCGCTGGAGGAGGGGAAGGAGCACAGCACCGAGAAGGTGCTCGCGTTCCTGAAACAAAACAAGCCCACGCCTGTAGACGCCAAGACGGTGCTCGCGTCGGCGATCGCCGACGCGAAGAAGAGCGACCGCAAGGTGCTCGTCCACCTGGGCGCACCGTGGTGAGGATGGTGCCACCGGCTCGAGGAGTTCCTCGGGCAGAAGGCGGTCACCGCGGCGATCGCCAAGGACTATGTGGCCCTCAAGATCGATCAGGACCGCATGGCCAATGGCAAGGCGGTCGCGAAAGAACTTCGTGGGGGTGGCGGGGGTGGCATTCCCTGGATGGTCATTCTCGACGGTGACGGCAAGCAGCTCGTCACGTCCGACGGCCCCAAGGGCAATATCGGGTGCCCGATCCAGCCCCACGAGCGCGCGTTCTTCTACGAGATGCTTGCGAAGACGCGAAAGCACATGTCGGACGAGGAGGCAGGCGCCGTGAAAGCGGGACTCGAGGCGTTCGCGAAGGCGATCCTCGACAAGCGTCGTCGCTGAGCGATGTGTGATGGGAGGTCGGTGCTCACGGTTCGGTGACCCGTGACGCCGTGTCCTCCCACTCCGCGTACAACGTCTCGATCTCGGCGGCCACGCGTTTCAGGTCGGCTGCGAGTCCGGTCGCGCGCGATGGGTCGCTGTCCTCGGAGTAGGCGCGCTCGAGTTCGGCTTCGAGCGCCGTCTTCGTTTCTTCGGCGTCGTGGATTTGCTTTTCGAGCTTCTGCACCAGGTTCTTCAGCCGTCGCCGCTCCCGTTCCGCGGCCTTCTTCTTCTCGCGCTGCTCGATGCGGGCTTGCTTGTCGGCGGAGCGACCGGAAGCCTGTTTCTGGGAGTGCAGCGCGAGGGCGCCCGATTGGCGCTCGGCGGCGAGGGCGTGATGCCGTTCCCACCATTCCTCGAAGCTGCCGCGATGCTGGACGAGGCGGCGGTCTGAGACCTCGACGACGGTGTCGACGATCCGGTCGAGGAAGTAGCGGTCGTGGCTGATGACGAGGAGCGTGCCCGTGTATTCCTCGAGCATCTGCTCGAGCTGCTCGCACGCCTGGATGTCCAGGTGGTTCGTGGGTTCATCCAACATGAGCAGGTTTGCCTGCTCGTGGACGAGGCGGGCCAGCTGGAGGCGGCTCTTTTCGCCGCCGGACAGGGTCGCGACCTCGCGATCGAGATCCTCGCGGGTGAAGAGGAACCGATGCAAGAGCTCCGTCGCGGGCTGGTACTTCAGGCCCGTCCGGTCCTGCAGCCAGTCGACCAGCGCCGTCTCGGGGTCCATGACCTCCTGGTGGATCTGGTTGTAGTCGCCGATCTTCACTGACTTGCCGATGCGCAGGACCGGGTTCTCCCAGCTCCCGTGCTCGAGGATGTGGCGGAAGAGTGTCGTCTTGCCCGATCCGTTCGGTCCGACCAGCGCCACCCGGTTGCCCGCCGTGATCTCCAGGGTGGCCTTGTCGAAGAGGACGCGGTCGCCGAGCGTGCAGTCAAAGCCCTTGATGATCAACGCGATCTCGCCGTGGCGGCCCTCGGTGCTCAGCTTCGCGTGGAACCGTTGCTCCCCGTCGTCCGGGCGCTCGACCTTGTCCATCTGCTCGATGCGTTTGAGCATCGCCTTGGCGCGCTTCGCCTGACCGGGGTCGTCGTACGCGCGGGCCATGTCGCGCAGCCTTCGCGCCTGGAACTCGAGCCGCCGGATGATCCGTTGCTGGTTCTTCCACTGCCGCTCCTGCAACGCGAGGGCGTCGGCCTTCTGCTGCTGCCAGTCCGTGAAATTGCCCGCCCAGGAGTGGACACCACCGCCACCCACCTCCCACATCTCGCTGACGGTGACGTCGAGGAGATGGCGGTTGTGGCTCACCATGATGACCGTCGCATCCGACTGGCGTAGCCACCGCACGAACCACTCGAGCCCGTCCAGGTCCAGGTGATTGGATGGCTCGTCGAGCAGGATGACATCCGGCTCTGCGAGCAGGACACGAGCGAGCCCGATCACGTTTTTTTCGCCGCCGGAGAAGTCCCCGATGGCCTGGTCCCAGGCCGCCTCGGGCAGCCCGAGCCCGGACAGCACCGACGCGATCCTCTGCTCGACCGTGTATCCGCCCGAAACGCGCTGCTCCTCGTGCAAGCGATCGAGCTTCGCGAGCAGGCGTGGCTGCTCGTCCGCGTCGCATCCCGCAGCGAGCCGGTCCTCGATGTCCCGGATGCGCTGCCCGCGCGATCGGTGCTCCTCGAACACGCGCAACATCTCGTCGCGGACGGTCACGCCCTCGTCGCGGATGAGCTCTTGTTCCTGGTAGGCGATCCGGAGCGCGCGTTGACGGTGCACCTGGCCCCTCGTCGCTTCCAGATCGCCCGCGATCAGCTTGAGGAGCGTGCTCTTCCCCGTCCCGTTCTGCCCGATCACACCGATCTTGCGTCCGCGCTCGATGTCGAGTCGGAGGTCGTTCAGCAGGAGGGGACCCCCCTCGTACCGAAACGCCACGTTGTCAACGGAGATCAGTGCCATGGGCCGGGGATTGTACGAATCCCGGCGGTGCTCTACAGGTCGGGGCGCGCGGTCACGTGGACAGGATGTCGCCGACCTCGGGTCTGCAGATGGCGGACAGCGTGGCGAAGACACGATCCATGAACGGGCCGTCCCCTGGGTCCAGTGGTTTTGTGGCGTCCAGGTCCCAGACGGCGATCGGTCGCCCTTCGCCGTTGCGGATGGGGCAGACGATGCTGGCGGCCGTTTCCAACCCGGACTCGCTGTCGCAGGAGACGTATCCCGGCCACTGCCGCGCGTCGGAGGTCACGAGGGCCTGGTTCATGAGCACCGCGTCCCAGCACATGCCCGACGTCCCCACGTCGCCCTCCAGGTCGAGGGTCGCGCACACGGGTGGGCCGTGAGCCACGGCGAGCACGAGCTGGCGCTCCGTATGTCGGACGTAGATCCCGTTCCATTCCCATCCGCGGTCGCCGAGGACCTGGTGAATGGCCCGCGGAACCGCCTGCCATGGGGACGGGGCCGACAGGGTGGCCGCGATCGCGTCGATCAACCTCTCTCGTTCGTCCCTGCGCTGATGGTCGAACGCCGGATCACGGGCGACGGTTCGCTGCATCCAGTTTCGGAATGTGGTCTCCATGGTTCGTCTCCTGTATAACCTCGACGCGGCCATGGTGCATCCTGCGTTCGGACTTGGTATTGGCGTCTTCGCGATCGCGACGGGATCGATCCTGATCCGTTACGCGCTGGACGAAGGGGTGGAGCCGCTCGTGGTCGCCGCGTGGCGACTGGGCGTCGCCGCCCTCGTGCTGCTGCCGTTCGCGCTCAGGTGGGCTGGCCAGGAGCTGCGAACCCTGGGCCGACGGGACTTCGGGCTGATCACCCTGTCGGCCGCCTTGCTGGCGCTCCACTTCGCCGC
Organism: Planctomycetota bacterium; assembly: GCA_013213915.1. Taxonomy (GTDB): domain Bacteria; phylum Planctomycetota. The sequence continues at coordinate 4,179 of JABSRK010000035.1, read as the reverse complement.
CTGGATCCAGTCCCTCAATCTGACATCACAAGCGAGCTCGGTCGTGCTGGTCAGCACCATCCCGGTGTGGGTGGCGCTCGCGGCGCCTTGGACGATCGGCGAGCGCATCTCCTGGTCGACCGGGTTCGGGGTGTTGCTGGCGATGGGCGGCGCCACGATGATCACGCTGGCGTCGATCGGCGCGGACACTGGTCGACCCGATCCGTTGCTGGGAAACGTCCTCGCCCTCGTCGGGGCGTGGGGCTACGCGGGCTACCTCATCGTCGGACGGAGACTTCGCCAGAGGCTGTCGTTGCTGGCGTACGTCACGCCCACCTACGGGATCGCCGCCGTGCTCTTCCTCGTGGCGCTGTTCGTGTTTGGAGACGACCCGCTGCCGCCCACGTCGGCGGGTCTGGGGTGGTGCGTCCTCCTGGCGCTCTTGCCCCAGCTCGTCGGGCACTCCACGTTGAACTGGGCCCTGGCCCGACTGCCGGCCGCGACGGTGTCGGTCATCGCCCTGGGTGAGCCGGTGGGTGCGATCGTGCTGGCGGTTCCTCTGCTCGGTGTGGTCCCTGGATCTGTGGAGTTGCTGGGGGCGGCTGTCGTACTGGTGGGCATCTGGTGGGCTGGTCGTGGTGCTATGCTGACGCCTCCCGCGTCATCGGAAGGAAACCCATGAGGTATCGGAATCTGCTCGTCCTGAGCCTGCTTGTCTTGTCGCCGTCGGCGTTGGCCCAGCTTCCGATTCCCACGCCGCAACCCACCGTCGATGTCGAGGTGGCCTACGTGAAGTACTTCACGACCGACCTGGAAGAGCTGGAGAAGCGCTTTACAGGTGATCTCGCGGAGGCCACCAAGGGGATCAAGGTCAGGGACAAGGAGATGTTCCCCCGCTGGAAGGCGAACAAGGTCGCGTATCGGTGGATCGGCGACACCACGAAGGTAAGGAACCACGTCGTTCGCGAGATCAAGGTCGCCAAGCTCCTCACCGACCTGATGGTCCAGGTCAAGGCCGACACCGACTTCGAGAAGCTCGCGAAGGAGAGCGGGTTGTCCTTTCACCGCTACGAGAAGGCCGACCGCCGCGCGTTGCAGCTTCACAAGGACATCGGTTCGCCGCGCGCCGTGATGATGCTCTGGGGCTCGGGCATCGCCAAGCTGAACAAGGGTTACACCCTGGGCACCATCGTTCCGTACGAGACCAAGACCCAGGGGGTGTACTGGCCCAAGGTCTTCGACGAGCCTGGCAATTTCATGGCCATCTTCAGGCTCGTGCAGGTGCACCCGCCGAAGTAGCTCGGCGACGCCTTGGGGGGCGGCCTCGCCGCGCTCCTTCGACTTGCTGACGTAGGGTCGACCAGGGGAGGTCCCGCGCCACCTCCAGCCATGCCTTCTCGACCGTCGGAGTGACCACGCGCATCAGCAGTTCGGCGCGGCGCCAGGACAGGTGACCGGCCACCAGCTCAGCGTCGGTCCGGGGTAGTGAACGCAGCCTCTGCCCGGCTTCGAGCAACGCCTGGGTCTCGCGCGGATCGAGGTCGAGTTCACACGCGCCGTACTGCACCATGCTCGAGCATCCGAACGCGGCCGGAAGGGAGGCGTCCTGGGCGGCGGCGAGCTGCAGCGCGAGGCGCCGGCGTGCGTGGGAGAAGGCGCGGGCCGCGAACGCGGCGTCGCTGTCGGCGCGCAACGCACCTGAGGGGGGATCGAACAGGGTCGGTTCGCGGAGGGCAGTGGTCATGGGGGTCTCCATCCCTCACAGATACCAAACTGGGGGGACAGTCAGGCCGTGCTGCCGCGCGCCCCTCGGAGGAGGGCCGGACCTCGGTTCTGTCTCATTGCTCCTTGGCCGCTTGCAGCGTGACCGAGGTCGTCTTGAGTTTGCGGTCCCGGCGTACGGTGATATCGACCCGGTCGCCCACTTCGAAGGTGGCGAGCGCTCGTGACAGGTCGCGGCGTGAGCGGATCAGATGCCTGCCCAGCTTGACGATGACGTCGCCGACGTAGACGCCTCGTTGCGTATCCACGCTCGGCTTCAGTCCGGCCTGGTCTGCTGGGCCGCCCGGCTCGATTTCGCGGATGATCGCTCCGGTTTCGCGCCACCGTCGGGCCTGGGAGTCTGACCAGAGGTCGATCCCCAGTGAAGGGCGGGCTGCAGGGTGTCGGATGAGCCGGGTGACGACCTCGTTGACCGTATCGACGGGAACGGCAAACCCGATCCCCGCGGAGGCGCCGGATAGGCTCACGAGGGCCGTGTTGACCCCGATCATGCGCCCGGCGCTGTCGAGGAGCGGCCCGCCAGAGTTTCCCGGGTTGATGGCGGCGTCGGTCTGGATGACGTCCTTGATGGGGACACCGTTGGCGCCGCTGATCTGCCGGTCCAGCCCGCTGATGACGCCCGTCGTCAGGGTGTGGTCGAATCCGAACGGGTTACCGATGGCCAGCACGGCCTGGCCGACCTGCAGGTCGTGCGACGTACCGAGGGCGATCTTCTTGAGCTTCTCGGCGGGTGCATCGACCTTGAGCACGGCGAGGTCGTTGCTCGCTGACCCCCCGATCTCGCGTGCCTCGAGGACGCTGTTGTCCGAGAACGTCACGCGCCAGCGCTGACCGCCCTGGACGACGTGAAAGTTGGTGACGATGTATCCGTCCTCGTTCCAGATGAACCCCGTCCCCGTGCCTTTCTTGATCGCCGTCGGGTCGAGGCGGAGCGGCCCCCGTTCAACGACCCGGTAGTTGGTGATATGCACCACCGACGGCGATACCTCTCGGAAGATGTCGATGGTCGTCTGCTCCGTGGCGGAGAGTTCACCCCGTGGCGTCACGGGGCGGGGTGTGGCGCCATCAGGTTGATGGAGCAGCTGCCGCACGAGCAGCACCGAGAGAACGACGCTCAACACGAGCAGAGCGGGGATCAGACCCGCACGTGGCTCCCTCGGGCGCGGAGAATCAGACAAGGTGTCCATGCGGGAAAGGTAGCAGATGGGAGGGGGGGTGCGGCTCAGCAGCTTTGTGGAGGCACCAACGCGGTGGCTTCGCGAACGAGCGCCTCGATGCGGTCGAAGTCACCGTCTGCGAGCGCGTCAGCGGGCACCATCCAGCTACCACCACAGGCGAACACGCGTGGATGGGCGAGCCACTCTCGTAGGTTGGACGCGCTGACGCCCCCTGTCGGCATGAACCGCAACCCGGGGAACGGAGCGGCCACGGACCGCAGGTAGGACATCCCGCCCAGGGCCCCGGCCGGAAACAGCTTCACGATCTCCAGACCGATGCGCAGGGCGCGGGTCATTTCGGTTGGCGTGGCGACGCCGGGAAACACCGGGACCGATAGTTCGTTGCAGCGCCCGACGACATCTTCGTCGAGTCCGGGGGAGACCACGAATCGCGCGCCGGCGTCCACGGCCTGGGTCACCTGTTCGGGTGCGACGACCGTTCCGGCGCCCACGATCAAGTCACCATGGCTGGCGATCGTACGGATGGCGTCCACGGCTGCATCGGTTCGGAACGTGATCTCCGCGCAGGGCAGGCCCCCGGCTACGAGGGCGTCCGCCAGCGGGGCCGCACGCGCGGCGTCGTCGATCTTGATGACGGGCACCAATGCGAGCTCGCCGATGCGCTCGGTGACGGGATCCATGGGTCACAGCCTTCGCATGGTGAGCCCACCATCGATGACGAGGACCTGTCCGGGCGCGTAGGTCAGATCGCGGCGTGCGAGCATGGCCACGGCCCTGCCGACGTCTTCCGGCGTGCCCCAGCGCGGTTCGACGAGCTCGCCCTCGGCGATAAACGCGTCGTAACGCTCCTTGACCGCGGACGTCATGTCGGTGGAGATGATGCCCGGTCGGATCTCCCAGACGGGGATGCCGTGCTCGCCGAGGCGGGCGGCCCAGAGCTTGGTCGCCATTCCGAGCGCGGCCTTGGAGACGCAGTACTCGCTACGGTTGGTCGAGATGACGTCCGCAGAGACCGAGCCGATATTGATGACGGCGCAGCCGCGGTCGGCGTCCGCGGTCTTCTGTTCGATCATCCAGCGTGCGGCGTCCCGCGTCAGGAACCAGGGGCCCTTCAGGTTGATCGCCATGAGCCAGTCGAACGCGTCCTCGTCAACCTCGAGGATGTCCTTGCGCTCTCGAGGGGCGACGCCCGCGTTGTTGACGAGGAGGTCCAGACGTCCGTGGTGGGAGCGGACGGAGT
>JABSRK010000349.1 GCA_013213915.1 Planctomycetota bacterium | reverse complement strand
GGCCGATGAACACCCGACACACCCACGCGCTGATCAGCCATGACTGACTGCGCGAGACACCTCCCTGCCCCATGACGGCATGGTACCGCTTGGACGAAACCGATGGCGGTACCTACCATGTCCACGCCTTGGATCTCACCCCCATCATTCTCGACGGTACTCACCTGACGCTCGAAGATGCCATCCGCGTCGCCAATGGCGCCGGAGGGGCCGTCCGCGTGTCCGACGAAGCGCGCGAGCGCGTCCGCGCCTGCCGGGCTCTCGTGGATGACCTCGTCCAGCGCGGCGACGTGGTCTACGGCGTGACGACGGGATTCGGCCGACTCAAGGACATCTCCATAGAGCCCGACGACGTCCGAACGCTTCAACGAAATCTGCTGATCTCCCATGCCATGGGGGTCGGCCCCGACTCGTCGCCAGAGGTGGTTCGCCTGCTCCTGCTTTACCGCCTCAATACGCTGCTTCAGGGACACTCGGGTGTGCGCGAGGAGACCGTCGACCAGATCCTCGCGTTATTGAAACGAGATGTGTTGCCCGTGGTGCCCGAGCAAGGCTCCGTCGGAGCATCCGGAGATCTGGCGCCGCTCTCACACCTCGCCTTGGTGCTCATCGGCGAAGGCGAGGCGGACGTCGATGGCGAACGGATCGGCGGCGCTGAAGCGCTGAAACGGGCGGGTCTGCTGCCCCTCGTCCTGCGGGCCAAGGAGGGGCTCGCCCTCATCAACGGCACTCAATTCACCGCTGCCGTAGCGACACTCGCGTTGGCGCGTTCCTGGATGCTCGCCGCGACGGCGGACATCGGGTGCGCGCTGACGATTGAAGCCCTCATGGGCAGCGACGCGCCGTTCGATGAGCGTGTAGGACGCCTCCGCCCTCACGCCGGACACCTGGAGGTGGCGTCCAACGTGCGCCGCCTGCTCAAGGGGAGCGACATCCTCCAGAGCCACGAAGACTGCGACCGCGTACAGGACCCTTATTCACTCCGCTGCGCACCTCAGGTCCACGGTGCGGTGCGCGACGCGCTACGCCACCTGACCGGCATCCTCACGAAGGAGATCAACGCCGTCACGGACAACCCTCTGCTCTTCGTGGAGGACGGCACCGTGATCTCCGCCGGGAATTTCCACGGCGAGCCGCTGGCCCTCCCCTTGGACTACACGACGGCGGCCGTTTCCGAGCTCGCTTCAATATCGGAGCGGCGCACGGAGAACCTCGTAAACCCCGATCTCTCACACCTGCCCCCCTTCCTGGCGGGGGGCACTCCAGGCGTGAACTCAGGGATGATGGTTGCCCAGGTCCTTGCCGCGGCGCTCGTCAGCGAGAACAAGGTCCTGAGCCATCCCGCGTCCGTCGATTCGATCCCCACGTCGGCGAACCAGGAAGACCACGTCAGCATGAGCCCCATCTCCGCACGCCAGTTGAATGCCGTGACGGTCAATGGGACCAACGTCCTCGCAGTCGAGTTGCTTTGCGGTTTCCTCGCGTTGCATTGGCGACGGCCGCTCCGATCCGGAGCGGGGGTAGAGGCCGCGGTCAACGTGCTCAAGGAGGTGATCGCTCCTCCCGGGGAGGATCGTCCATTTGGGCAGGACGTCCGCACCATCGCACGCATGGTGGACAGCGGTCGAATCGTCCGCGCCGTCGAGGAGGCAATCGGGCCGCTGGCGCGCGCGCGAGAAGATGGCGCGCCGTAGGCCTTTCGGCCCTTCGAACAGGGCCAAATCCAGGAGCCACGGTCTGGTATCTGCCGATAAGTGACCCGGGCGAGAGGGGATTCGGCGGGGCGCCTGGGGAGCGAAACCCTGTGAAGGCGCCAACTTCCGACAATTCCGACGGTATCTAATGCTGCCGGACTCGCACGAGTCACGAGGAAGTCGAGATGGACCAGATGCGGCGCCAGGACCAGAGAGACCATGAGACCCCGATGACCAGGTCGAGGCTGCTCATCTGGATCAACGCGCTCATCGTGCTCCTCCTGGTCGCCGCGAGCTCCTGGGTTCGAGGCACTCTCGTGGAGCGGGAAGCGGACAACGAGCGCCTGCGGGAAGAGATGGCGACGGCTCGCCATGCCGGCACCCGCGCCGCGGCCGACACCGCTCGCCAGCTTCGCGAAGTGGTGGTCGGAACGCAGGGACGCATCGACGAACTGAAGGCTGACCTGGCCGACGGCAAGGCCCAGCGCGAGCAGCTCATTCTGGCGCGGAAGACGTTGATTGAGGACATCGCGCACCGGCAGGACGCCGCCCGTAAGGCGGCCATGGACCAGATGTGCGAGCGCATGCAGGAACTCGACACGCGTCTCGTCCAGCGTTTCGACAAGATGAAGACGGAGCTCGAGGACGATCGGGCGGCCTTTCACACCATCCAACGTCGCTGGGACCAGTCGATCTTCCTGGTTCACGCACGGTTCACTTACAAGACGCGCGAGGGTACCGGCGTCGAAGAAGAGCACGTCGGAACGGGCTGGGGCACAGGATTCGCCGTCTCCCCCGACGGGCACATCGTCACCAACAAGCACGTCGTCCAGCCCTGGAAGTTCGACCCTGAGCTCGCCGCCATGGAAGCGCTGGGCGAGGTGGAGATCGCCAAGGACAGCGTCCTGCTGGCCGTATGGCGTTCCGGCCAGGTCTGCATGACCACGGACCGCAAGCCCGATTTCGCGGTGGGCTACAACACCGACCTGGGCAACCTCCAGGTCGCGGGCGCCCTACCCGACACCATGGTCACCAGGGTGACCGAGATTGCCGGGACCGGAATCGACTACGCCGTTCATGAACTCGACAACAACGACGTGGTGATCCTGAAGCTGGCCAGCAAGGACAAGCTGTCACCGCTCCCCTACTCGACCTTCGCAGGGCAGGCGCCACTGCAGAAACTGGACCGGATCATGGCGCTCGGTTTTCCCCGTGGACAGCGCGGGCTCGAGGCCGGAGTCGCGGAAACGTCACCGTCGTTGGGCACGGTACGGAAGGTGGAAGACACCATCCACATCACCGCGTCCATCATCCCCGGCAATTCCGGCGGCCCCGTGTTCAACAAGAATGGCAAGGTGGTCGGGATCGCGACGCGGGTCTACTCCGAGACCCTCGGGATCTGCCTGAAGATCGATCACGCCATCAGCCTGCTGGGAGACGTCCGGACAAAGGAAGCGGTGGCCGCAGCCGAGCGGGCCGCGACGCAGGTCGTCGGCAAGCAACGTTAAGGCCTTCGCAGGCAAGGCCTGAAGCCAGCGCCCCGCCGCCTCAAAGCCAGCGTCCGAGAATGACGGCACACGCGGCGGCGACGTTCAAGGACTCGACCTCGCCGGGCATGGGGATGGTGACGCGCAAGGCGTCATCCCGATGGATGGTAGTACCAGCGGCCTCGTTCCCCAGCACCAGGGCGAAACGCTCCGGCGGCGAGACCTCTCGTACGTCGACGCCGCCGCGCACCACAGGAAGGACGACCACGTGGCTGTTGCCCGGAAGTGCGTCCGCGCGCGCGAGGTCGAGGCGCAGCAGGGATCCAGCAGAGGCGCGGAGCACCTTGGGCGCAGTCACATCCGCCGTGCCAGGCAGCAACAAGACACCGCCGATGCCGAGGGCGAGGGCGGTCCTGGCGAGAGCTCCCACATTTCCCGGGTCTTGCACCGCATCGAGGACCAACACGTGACCGTGGCGTTCGAATAGCGCTTCCGGAGGCGCCCACGCTGGCAACGGCCCCACGGCGACGACCTCCTGGGGCGTCTTCACCTGCGCCAGCCGGGCGAGATCTTCGGGTGCGACCACATGGACGGGGACGTCTCCGGCCCTTGAGCGCCACGGGCCT
>JABSRK010000348.1 GCA_013213915.1 Planctomycetota bacterium | reverse complement strand
GGTTGGACCGTCGGTGGTGCCCACAGGGGACCGGGCTCCAACTCCGGAGAGGCAGACCCTGTCGCCGGGACCGTCTCGTCCGGTGTTTCCTCGGCCGCACGCTCACCCGTCGGGCCGTTCGTCGGGACCTCCGCCCTGTCCTCGGGGCGCCGCAGTTTCCGCTCACGGTCTCTCCGCTTCCGCCCGCTCTTGCTACCCATGGCGCGGGTCCTCCGCGTGGGCGCAGAAGCCGCAGGCCGGAACGGCCCTTCCGGCACGTCGGACAGCCTGGAACGGCTCAGATGTCCACGCAGCCCGGAACCCACCCGGCCCCAGCGGCGTGGACGGGACGCCGTCGAGACGGTCCCCTGGGCAGCAAAGCGAGACCGTCCCGTCTGGCTGTACGGTCGCACGCGTCCAGGCCGCGTCATCGGGGAGGCATCCGTCAGCGCGGAATCGGTTCGCGTCTGCCGACCAGGCGGTCTGTGGCGCCAGGCGTGGGTAATGGACAGGAACGCCGGACAACCTCCCCTGCAGCACGCCGCGCTGCAACGCGACGCCCAGGTCCATTTTCTGGTCCGTGATCTGGAGATCTTCGTGCGCACCTTCGAGCGGGACCCCGTGCGCCAACTCAATCGCGTCCGCCCCTGCGTCACCGATACGTGCAACCAGCGAAGGAAGGATCGCGTGATTCCCCCGCAACAGAGTGATCCGGAAGACCAGCTGCGGCCGCGTTGCCCCGCCAACAGCGTCCGCAGCGCAACGAAACGCCTCCACACCACGCAAAACGTCGTGCAATCGGGCGCCCTTGCGAACGTGTGGGTACAGGTCTTCGTCGAATGTCTCGATGGACACCACGATCCGCCGAGCTCGTGTCACCAGGACGTCAACCCAGGCGAGCAGGCCGTCACCGGACGTGGTCAGGTCGAGCCGTGGACCGGCCTCGGGATCGATGAGCTCCAAACGCTGACCGAGGTGAGGATCATGGAGCGGCTCACCCAATGCCCCGAACTCGACCACCTCGATATGCGGGAACAGCTCCCGTGCGAGCCGGCCATACAGCCCCGGGTCCATGACCTCGCCAGATTCGTCACGTTGCCGGAAGCAATGCAGGCAGCGGAGCCGACATTCCGTGGTCGTCTCCAGACGCACGGTCGCCGGGAGACTTCGCGGCGCAACGCGGCGCAAGCGCAGGTCGTCGCGAAGCCGACGCCGGTTCTCTTCTCGCAGGTCAGCTGCCATCACCGTCACGCCGGGGGCCTCCCCAAGATAGCGATCATGTCCCGGTTGTTCGCCGCCAGGTGAATCGACTCCACGTCGAGATTCGCCGAGGTGGCAAGCGTGCGCACGACGTCGGGTGACAGGAAGTTGATGCGCCCGGCGGCCCGCGCACCCGTACGGTGGCGCCCAGCCTCCGCCTCGAACTGCGTGAACCCGAGCGGGTCCAGGAGATTGGCAAACGAGAGCACCGCCCGCCCTGCGGGCCGCAACACCCGCTTCAAATCCTGCAGATAGAGAAAGACGTCCTCCTGATCGAGGTGCACGAACACGTCGTACGAGAACGCGAAATCCATGCTGCCGGTCGCAAAAGGTGCGAGGCCACGTCCGTCACCGAGCACGTAGGAGACATTCGCCACGCCCTTCAGCCCATCGCGGGCCCCCTCGAGCATCCGACGGGCCACGTCCAGGCAAACCACGTGCTCGACCTCCGGTGCGATCAACCGCGTGAATTTGCCGCCGCCCTGGCCTATCTCCAGCACCCGCGTCCGGGTCGAAAGAAATGGGCGACAGTAGTTGGCGAAGAGGTTGCGATCGAGGTCCTGGTCGCTCCACTCCTCCCCCAACAGTTGCGACGCTCGGTCGCGGCGCTTGGCTTGCCACTCCTCGGCGTAGCGATCCCATTCCTCGGCGTAACGTCGTCCGGGCGCCCGTGAAGCTGGTGCCTGGGGCGAGACCACACTGGCCGCGGCAGCTACGGCGGCCTCGACAGCTGCCTCCACCGACGCACGGACCTCCGGCGCAGAGGGGAACGGGACCGCGCTCGATGGCCTGCCGAAATGCGTCGCGGGGGTGACCGCGACCGGTGCCAGTTCGGGCAACTCAGGAAATGGAGGCAGCCCGGCCCGCAACGACTCAGGGTCGAGGGTGGGCGCCGGCGCGCGCCGCCGCGAATCCCCCGGTTCGGGGATCAAGACCAGGAGGAAGCGCCAGACCAGCGCCGGAGGGAGGATCGTCAACCCGGCCATGGCAGCGACCTGGTCCGAGTGACGACCGAAGGAAGCCGCGCCTGCGCACAGGAGGTACCAGATCGCACCGAATCCGGCGTAGAGCACCATCCACTTGGGAGCCGTGGACAGGCTCCTGAACCCGATCAGCAGCGCCGCGCCGGCAACCACGAGGAGCGTGGTCGTGAAGGTCGTGACACCCGCGCCCTCGAGGCCGAAGGTGCCCTCCGGGGGCGCCAACACGAGCCCCCCCAGCCCCACCGCTGCGGCGAACGGAAGCACGTTGGCTACGGGATCCCGAGGCTGATCCGGACGCCGATGCCCGTGATGGAAGATGACGTCGACCGGGAGGAGGAGGACGCCGACCGCGAGGCCAGACGGCCCCGAGGCCATGGTCATCAATCCCACTCCCACCGCCATGAACTCATGTGCGCGCGCTGGCCGCCCCTCTCGCGCGCGGTTCCAGGCCTGCTCGCGGACGAGGAGCGTGAGGGCTATCCCCAGGGCGGGCAACACCTGGAGCAACGCATCACCGCCGCCAAGCAGCATGTCGCCGAAGGACGGGCACACACACCACAACGCACCCGCCACGAAGCTGACCACGCGGTTCCCCGTCCATGCGAGCAGCAACGCGAACCACGCGGCGGCCGCCGCCGCGAACGCAAGCATGGCCACCACGGCACGCGTCGCGGGCTCGGCGGATCCGTCGCCGCCATCGAACGCATCACCGAGCCACTGACCGAGGGCCCACGGCCCCCCATCGACGGCGAAAGGATCGCCATCGGTAGCGCCTTCTATCGCACCGCCGTACGTTGCGGCCAGCAGCAGCAGGTACGCGACAAAGGCGGCGAGGGGTCCCTTGAGAGTGGTTCGCATGCAGACGCGTCGGGCACGACGGAACGAGGAGAGGAAGTCGCACGGGCACAACCCGTCCTCGTGCCGCATGCTACGTGCGTTTGCGAGGGACGGTCAAGGATGTCACGATCGGAGGCGAGGGAGCGAGACACGCGGCCGGAGACGCGGGAGCCGCATGCGCCACCGTCCGACGCTACGGGAACGCCAGCGTCTTGATCACCTTCTCCGCCGAGTCCACCGCGCCTGTTTGATCCTCCAAACACGTGTAGGCCAGATGAATGATGCGCCTGGTAGCTGCCGCATCACACCGGCCACAGTCCCCGTCACCGCCTGCAGTCTTGCTCTTTGAGGTCGTGAGGAGGGCGAGGTGATGAGCAAGGCACACCCCCTGGACCCAGAGATGATGGTGCTCCTGGCGGGGTTTCTTCGAGTCGGCATCCTTGAGCACGACTTCAAACCCAATCAGGCCCAGGGCTGGGGG
>JABSRK010000347.1 GCA_013213915.1 Planctomycetota bacterium | reverse complement strand
CGGCGGCGATGCGTTCCCAGTCGAAAGCGGGCCCCGGGTCGTTCTTGTTGGTCTGGACGTGGTGGTGGCCGAGGACGCCGCGGAAGGCGCTGAACGCTTGGTGGCTCAAGGCGCCAGTGGGGACCCTCCCATCGGCGCCACGGGGCACGCGGGCCTCGATGGCGGGGAACACGGCGCGGAGTGATCGGAGGATCTGTCCGAGAGACTGGTACTGCTCTGACGTGAAGTCGTACTGGATCAGCTCCCGGCCGTTCTGGGGGCCACGGAAGAGGCCGGGGCGAGCCGTGTAACCCACGAACCCGGGCTCCCGCAGGCCTGGATCGCCGAACTCGGCTGGAAAGGTGATGCGCATGTGGCCATGGTCAGCCGGCGCGTACCACTCTTCGAGGACCCGGGTGTCTCGGTACGCTCCGATCTGGGCGATCTCGATGCCCACGGAGCGATCGTTCGCGATGGTGGCGTGACGGGCGCGGGCGGCGAGATCCAGGGTCTGGTACACGGCTCCGTCCACGTCGATCAGGAAGTGGCACGAGAGCCCGCGCACGTCATGGAGCACCTCGAAGCAGCGCTTGGAGCATCCGCAAACGTCAAAGTGCACGACGACCTGGTCGATACGCATCTGGAGCAACTCCAGGGTCCAGCCCTGGTCGGCCACGGCGTCCGCGACGTCCGACGGCAGTCCGCCGACGCGCCGCTCACTGTAGCGACGGGGGGTGTCGCATCCGGAGGCCGGCCTGGTCGGCAGGATGCGCTGGGGGTCAAACCAACAGTGCTCCCGCTGCCCGTCGTATCCGTCAGCTTCAAGAAACGTGACCAGTGGCGCCTCGGTGGGGAACCGTTCCCCTGCGACGATCATCCCTTCGTCTGCCGCGCAACCCGCGACGCAACCCACCAGCAGCGCAGCGGCTGACACCCTCCAGATCCTCGACATGGCGTGCACGATACGCCATGGGAGCGATCATGGCGTCGCGGAGGCGTCAGGCCTCGATGCGCGTACGCTTCTCGAGGCGGGAGAGGAGGTACACCAGCACCGCGCCGGCCACCGCGGCGACGATCACCCAGGGGAGGGTGTCGTCAGGGGCCCCGTTAGACAACTGGCCGGCTTTAGGGTCGTAGCTCTGCTTCCACGGCCACAGGGCGCGGAGCGAGCCGGCCATGAGACCGGTGAGAACCGCCATCGTGCGGTCATGGGCTGAGCGCAAGAGAGAGCGCAGCAGGGGCACGAACAGGGCGAGACCGATGGCGATGCCGCAGAGGAAGACGCCGAAGCGTGCCACATCCCGGTCGTGCAGGGCCTGGACCACAGCTGTGTACTGGCCGAGCATGACCAGGAGCAGGGAGCCGCTCACCCCGGGGAGCAGCATGACGCTGATGGCTCCCGCGCCGCCGTAGAGGAGCATCCATGTTGCGACCTCGCCCTGTGCGTAGGGGAGGCCTGCGAACAGGAACGACGCCAGGAAGCCCAGGGCGGCGAACAGGTATCGAGCAGCGGTGCGTTCCCGCAGGCGCCGCCACGGTTCCTTGATGCTCAGGAGGACCAACCCGAAGAAGAATCCGTAGCACAGGGGCGCGGTCCCGGGGGCCTTCATGAGGGCGTCCGTGTCATCCTCGCCGCCGACGAGCACCCCGGTGACGAGGATGTAACTGAGGAACATCCCGATCCCGAGGGGAACGAGCAGGCGGAGGGCCGCTCCCAGCTTGCGGCGTCCCTCCGGGTCGCGGAGGTTCTTCGGCAGTGCGAGGACCGTGCCGATGGCCGCGATGAAGCGCTCGTAGATGCCGAGGATCAACGCGATGGTGCCACCCGAGACTCCGGGGATCGCGTCCGCTCCGCCCATGAGCACGCCGCTTCCCAGCGCGGCGGGCGGGCTCAGCGTCCTTCTCGAGGTGTCGGCGTCCGTGGCCACTGATCGGTTCTCCGGTCTCGTCGTCTGCCGCTCCGACAGCGAGGCTCATGAGGCACTCGGCGGGGGTGTCCCACGCTGGAATTCGGCTGTCGGATGCGCGGCACCGTAGCAGAGCCGCCAGGAGCCATGTGAAACCTGACAACGCGCGTGTCTTCAGCCAGGTCCGGAGCCAACTTCTACGAGGGCAGGAAGGACCGCCCATTCGGTGTTGCATCGGATTCGACCTTGCTGCAGACTGGGATCGATGACTTACTTCGCGCACGATCACGACGCTTCGTCGCACCGGACCCATGGGCGGTGGTGGTGGCGGTTTCGCACTTAGCGGGTCTGCCTGAGCGAACTGGTCTGAACGACGGTGAACAAGAGGCGGCCCCCGCGGTGGGCTGCCTTCTTTCGTTCCAGGGCGGCCCGACCCGGGTTGCCGCAGGGAGAGCTGGGACGTGGAACCGAAAGAGCATCCAGGACTGAGAGGCGACGCTCGTGCGCGAGTGATCGCGACACCGCACACGGTCCGTTTGCCGCTCTCGGGGTCGAGCGCCGCGGTGGAGGTGCTGGAACGGCTCGCTGACGGAGGGCGTCAGCCGGGGGCACTGCTGCTCGAGAGCGCCGATCTCCACGCACCTGAGGGGCGACGCACCCTGCTGGCGCCGGCGCCGGTGTTGCGTGTCGTCTTGCGGGGCGAGGCGATGACGGCGTGCGCGCTTGACGCGCGCGGCGAAGCCCTGCTGCCGCTGTTGCGCGATGCATGGGGCGGCGAGTCGGGCGAACGCTCCGTTACCGCCGTCGTGCAGGCCGCCCCCACCGACCCGGCCATGCCTGACCGTGAACGTCTGCGGGCGCCCTCGTGCCTCGACATGTTGCGAGATCTGCTTCGGCTGGTGGCGGACGATGCTCCCGCCGAGGGGCTCCCCGTCGGTCTCTACGGCGCGTTCGGCTATGAGTTTGTCGATCGATTCGAGTCGCTGCCGCCGCGTCGTCCCGACCCGTACGACGAGCCGGACTTGAACCTGGTGCTCGCCCTCGATGGGATCGTCCACGATCACGAGAGAGAAGAGGTCGTGGTCGTGACCCGGGACTTGCGTGGCGTCGACGGTGCTGTCGTCGGTCCGCAGGACGCCGCGACGCGCGCGGCGGCGTGGGCCGAGGTGATCACGGCCGCTGAACCCGCCCGGGTCGTCGTCTGTGATGAGACCGTCTCGCTGCCAGATGCGACTCCGGACCTCGACGACCAGGAGTATCGGGACCGGGTCGAGAGCTTGCTCGACCATGTGGTGGCCGGGGACATCTTCCAGTGTGTCCTGTCGCGCAGTTTGAGCGTCAGGAGCGAAGCGTCGCCGCTGGATGTGTACCGGCACCTGCGCGCGCGCAACCCGTCTCCTTACATGTTCCACTTCGACCTGGGCGACGGAACGCTCCTGGGCGCGTCGCCGGAGACGTGCGTTCGCTGTGAGGCCGGAGAGTTGACGTTGTCGCCTATCGCGGGGACCGTTGCCCGTGGGTTCCACGACGACGGCGCTCCGGATCTGGACCGGGACGTGCGGCTCGCCATCGGGTTGCTGCTCGACCGGAAGGAGCAGGCCGAGCACGCCATGCTCATCGATCTCGCGCGCAACGACGTGGCACGCATCAGCGTGCCCGGGACGCGCGAGGTCTTCCAGCCGTTCTCCGTCGAGCGGTTCAGCCACGTGCAGCACCTGGTCAGCCGTGTCCGCGGCCGCCTCGACCCCGAGCTCGATGCCCTCGACGCCTACCGGGCCTGCGCCAACATGGGGACGCTTACCGGTGCGCCCAAGCTGCGGGCGACGGAGCTCATTCGTCAGTACGAGGCGACGGCGCGGGGATACTACGGAGGGGGGCTCGGGTACGTCACCCGTGAGGGTGACCTGGACTCGTGCATCGTGATCCGTTCGTTGCGATGGC
>JABSRK010000346.1 GCA_013213915.1 Planctomycetota bacterium | reverse complement strand
GAGCGCGGCCGCGACGTGATCCTCGCGGGTGATTCCGTGTTGGACGCGGTGGAGCAGGGCGTCCGCGAGATCGAGCGCCGCGGTTCGGACGGCTCGGTCGGTGTCCGTGGCCGTCCGAACGCCGCTGGCTATACCCAGGTGGACGCGTGCATCATGCACGGCGATGACCACGGGGCGGGGAGCGTGGCGGGGTTGGAGGGCATCGTCCATCCCGTGAGCGCGGCGCGCCTGGTGATGGAGAAGACCAAACACGTCATGCTGGTCGGGGAGGGCGCGCGCTGGTTCGCGCTGGAGAACGGGCTCGAGTCGCTCGACGTCTCCGGCCACCGCGCCAAGAAGGCCGCCTGGCGTGCGCGGCAGAAGGACCCCGTCAAGAAGCGCGAAGGCCACGACACCATCGCGTTGCTGGCCCTCGATGGCGGTGGTCACATGGCGGGGGCCTGCTCCACGAGCGGCGCGGCGACCAAGCTGCCCGGTCGGGTCGGAGATTCACCGATCCTCGGCAGCGGGCTCTACGTGGACGGAGAGGTGGGGGCGGCGGGGGCCACCGGCATCGGGGAGAACGTGATGCGCTACTGCGCTACGTTCCACATCGTCGAGCTCATGCGCGCGGGTCGGACTCCGACGGAAGCTTGCGAAGCGGTGATCCATCGCATCGCGCGCAAGGAGGGAACGTACGCGGTGGACATCTGCTTCGTCGCCGTGGATCGTGCGGGGAACGTGGGAGCGGCGGCGTCCAACCAGACGTTCCCGTTCGCGGTGGCCACACGGGGCACCAGCGAGTTGCGCAAGGTGCTCCAGGTCACACCGAGGTAGCCTGAAGCCATGTTCGGACGTGCGGTTCTCATCCTTGCCCTGTGCGGCGCTGCCTTGTGCGGCCAACAGACCCGTCCACCCAACATCGTCCTGGTGTTCGTGGATGACCTGGGCGGCCATGACCTGGGCTGCTATGGGAACAAGGTCATCGAAACGCCCTATCTCGACCGGCTCGCGAGGCGCGGTGTCCGGTTCACCAACGCCTACGCGGCGGCGCCGGTGTGCTCGCCCACGCGCGCTAGCCTGATGTCGGGCATGAGCCCGGCGCGCACGGGGATCACGGACTTCATTCCGGGGCACTGGCGGCCCTTCGCGCCAATGCGCGTGCCCACCAACCGCACCCAGCACCTGCCCCTGGAGATCGTGACACCCGCCGAGGTCTTGAAGAAGCGGGGCTACAGATCGGGGTACTTCGGCAAGTGGCACCTGGGTGGACCGGAGTTCCATCCCGACAAGCAGGGCTTCGACCGCATGGTGATCAGGACCGGCGGCGGTCACTTCGGCACGCGCACGACGCCCGACCTGAAGCTCGCAAAGACGGACGAGTTCACCTCCGCCATGGTGGATCAAGCTGCGCGCTTCATGACGGAGAACAAGGACCGCCCGTTCTTTGTCATGCTCTCGCCCTACATGGTCCACATCCCGCTGCAGGGGCCGAAGGACCTGGTGGAGAAGTACGGCGAGCGGACACAGTCGGGGGAGGGGCGGCATCACCCGACATACGCAGCCATGGTGGAGCACGTGGACCGCTGCGTGGGACGGCTGCTGGAGGGGATCGACAAGCTCGGTCTCGCCGACAACACCTGGGTCGTCGTGACTTCGGACAACGGCGGTTTGGTTCGCCGGTTCTCCGGCGACCGCACCTGGGTGTCCACGAACGCGCCGTTGCGCAGCGAGAAGGGCACCCTGTACGAGGGCGGCATCCGGGTGCCGCTCATCGTCGTCGGTCCGGGGGCGCGCGCGGGAGCGACGTGCGACGAACCGGTCATCACCATGGACCTGCACCCCACGTTCGCGGCCCTCGGCGGCGCGCCCCGTTCCGAGGGCGACGGGCTGAGCCTCGTCCCGCTGGTGACGGGCAAGGGCGGGCTCGAGCGTGACGCCCTGTTCTGGCACTACCCCCACTACCACCACCACACCCCCGCCAGCGCGATCCGATACGGTCGCTGGAAGCTGATCGTGACCTGGGAAGACAAAGGTGCTCAGTTGTTCGATCTCCGCGCCGATCCGTCCGAGTCGCGGGATCTTTCGCGTACCCGCGGGAAGCTCGTCTCCGAGCTCCGCAGCCGGCTCACCGCGGAGCTGGGGGACGCCGCGTTGCCAGTGAAGAACCCGGATCACGACCCGGAGAAGGCCGGCCGCTGGGGTCGGCACCCGTCTCGTCGCTGACCGCGTTATCCTGTGTGTCCACGTTTGAGGAGTTCTTCATGCCCAGGATGCTCGTCCTTTGTCTCGCGGTAGCAGGTGCGCTCACGGCCGCTTGCGATGCGTCGCGTCCGGACAAAGAGACTCGGGACAGCCAGCCCGCACCGGTCGCGGACCAACAGCAGGTCGGAGGCAACACCATGACCGAAGGCAGCGTTGAGCTCGCCACGTTTGGCGGCGGGTGCTTCTGGTGCGTCGAGGCAGTGTTAGAGCAACTCGACGGCGTCGCGGATGTCACGTCCGGCTACATGGGGGGCCACGTGGACAAACCGACCTACGAGCAGGTCTGCGCCAAGACGACGGGACACATCGAGGTGGTCCAGGTGACCTACGACCCGTCCAAGGTGAGCTACGGCACCTTGCTCAAGTGGTTCTTCAAGTCCCATGACCCGACGTCGCGGGATCGGCAGGGCCGCGACGAGGGACCCCAGTACCGCTCTGCCATCTTCTGCCATTCAGCGGAGCAGAAGCAGGCCGCGCGGGATGCCATCGACAAGATCGACGGGAGCGACGTGTTCGCGCACAAGATCGTCACCGAGGTGCTCGATGCGCAGACGTTCTGGAAGGCCGAGGGCTACCACCAGGACTTCTACCGCAACAACAAGGAGCACGGGTACTGCCAGGTGGTCATCTCGCCCAAGCTGGACAAGCTCGGACTCGACAAGTGATCATTTCCGGTCCCCGTCGAATTTCCACTCGCGCTTCTCGGAGTGCCAGAACCACCTGACGGGTTCGACCTTCAAGGTCCCGTCGCGCGGGACCCGGCAGCGGAAGAACAGAACGAACCCCTTCTTGTCGAGACGGTAGTACGTCTCGTCGCGCAGCAGACGCGGCCGCCGGCTCGACGCGATGCCCTCGGCCTCCAGATCCGGCGGCCAGTAGTCGTTCTTCGCATGGAACGCGGTGATGCCGGGGACCAGGTCGTCGCACCATGCCTGCGCGGCCGCCACGTCATGCTCGCGCAGGATGTTACTGCCGCGCGCCGCAAGGGCCTGAACCACAACGGCCAGGGCCAGCGCCCCGAACCCCCGCGCCAGGCGCGGCCGTTTCATCAGGGTGTAGATCCCGGCGACGACCAGCGCCAGCGGCAGCACGAAGATGCAGGCCAGGGCTGCGAACAGGTAATGAATGCGCCCGCCCGCTCCCAGGTAGGCGCATACGAGGCCAGCGGCGGCGCTCGCCAGCACGATGGCGAATCCGTGCCGGTCGCATTCGAATGCCCGCAGCATCCACGCCAGCAGGCCGGCGGCGGTCGCGACGATCCCGACGATGGCGACGGGCTCGTAGATGTACCACGCGTCGTAGGCGCGGGTATGCAGCCCGATTCCAATCACCGTCAGCCCTGCGGCTACGAGACCCCAGCGGGGAGGGGTCGCCCTTCTTCTGAAAGCGCCCGAGGGCTGCGCTGTTCGTTCCTGTGAGTTGTCCAATGCGCCGCCATCCTATCCGGGGGGCGTCGGGTAGGCTCCCCGTCATGGGAGGTGACGTGCCGAGCTTGAACAAGAGCGCTATCGTGCGGGTGCTGCGCGAGATGTCGACGTTGCTCGAGATCGCAGGGGCGAATCCGTTCGAGGTGATGGCGTTCCAGAACGGCGCCGATAGCCTGGA
>JABSRK010000345.1 GCA_013213915.1 Planctomycetota bacterium | reverse complement strand
GGGACTCGAGCCGACCCGGTATCCCGCCTGATCCAGACATCGCTGGTTCAGATTCTCCCACGAGGGGCGGCGGTTGCTATGCTCCTGCCATGTCCCGCTCGTCGCCGTTCATGTTCGACGGTCCCCTCGACCGCACTGACACGGAGGTCGCGGGCCTGGTCCGGGCTGAGGGTGGTCGCCAGGACGGCAAGCTCATTCTGATCGCGTCGGAGAGTCTCTGTCCCCAACCCGTACGTGAGGCGCTCGCGTCACCGTTCTCGGCCATCTACGCGGAGGGCTACCCGAGCACGCGGATGATGACCATCGAACGCGAGATCGTCTCCGACCGGGACCGCCACCTCGCGTTCAACCGCCGCTACGCCGATCGTCGCTACTACAAGGGCTGCGAGTACGTCAACTTCATAGAGGTCCTGGCGCAGAAGCGGGCCGCGGAGTTGTTCGCCGCGAACGGCGTCCGGCCTGAAGACCTCTACGTCAACGTGCAGCCGCTGTCCGGATCGGCCGCCAACAACGCCATCTACACCGCGTTCGTCGAGCCGGGCGACCTGGTCATGGGGATGGCGCTGCCCCACGGCGGCCACCTCACCCATGGGAGCCACCTGAACCGCAGCGGCAAGCTCTATCGCATCCAGCCCTACATGGTGGATGAGCGCACCGGGCGCCTCGATTACGACGCCATCAAGGACGCTGTGAGGGAGCACCAGCCTCGCATGCTCATCGCGGGCGCGAGCGCGTACCCATGGGAGTTCGACTGGCCAGCGCTCCGCGAAGCCGCCGACCAGGTCGGGGGACGCGGCTGCTTGCTGCTCGCGGACATGTCCCATCCCGCCGGGCTCATCGCCGCCGGCGAGTTCGCCTCACCGATCGGCTACGCCGACGTCGTCTCCATGACGACGCACAAGACACTCTGCGGCCCCCGTGGCGCCATCATCCTGACGACCGACCGCGATCACGCCGACGCCGTCGACCTCGGTGTCTTCCCCGGCGAGCAGGGCGGACCACACATCAACCAGATCGCCGCGAAGGCCGTGGCCTTCGGAATCGCCCGCACCGACACGTTCAAGCAGCTGGCGCAGCGCATCCGCGCCAACGCCGACGCTCTCTGTGGCGCGCTCATGAGCAAGGGCATCCGCATCCAGGGAGACGGCACGGCAAGCCACCTGTTCCTCGTCGATCTCAAGGGCACGAAGAGGACGTCCGGGGTCCCCCTGTACGGCGACATCGCCGCCAACATCCTCGACCTGTGCAACATCACGACAAACAAGAACACGATCGTCGGCGACGAATCGGCGGCCCACCCGACCGGGCTGCGCCTCGGGACTACGGTGCTGAGCCAACAGGGCTACACCCCAGACGACATGACGACGCTCGCAGACCTGATCGTGAAGATCGTCGAGGGCTGTCAGACCTTCACCGTCACGACGGGGGGCGGCGTGCGCGGTCGCGCGCGCATCGACCATGACGTACTCGAGGAGGTGAGGGCCGGGGTCTTCGAACTGACCCAGACCGAGCCCCCCGACACACTGCCGGGACGAGAAGGCCCGCTCTCCCTCGAACGACCAACCGCCGGTGTCCGCGTCCGTGGGGAACGGGCGCCGGTGTTCCTCCAAAACGTCGTGACCATGGACGTGCTGCCCTTGCAGCCCGGCGAACACGCGCGCACCCATCTGCTCGACCGCTCCGGCAAGGTCTTCATGGACGTCGAGCTACAGCGATGCGGAGACGACGACGCTGGGTTCCCGTCGTACGTGCTGGTCACGTCGCCGACCGGCGTGCCCGCTCTCGAATCGTGGCTCCGCGGCCTGTCCGACGGCTACCTGTGGTTCGACGAGGACCTCACCCGCAAGGTCGATGGCCCCGTTGCGATCACCCGCGACCTCGAGGTCCTCCCGAAGACCGACGTCAATTTCGAGGTACATCTCGAGCCAAGCGAACGTCCCGACGCCACCGCAACATCCTGCGATCTGGGCAAGCCGTGGTTCATCGGCCGCGGCGTCCTCGACGCGACCCGCGCCACCGAACCGGTCGCGGCAGAGTACGCATGGTCCGACCCGGAGGAGAACGGGCTCCGACGCACCTCGCTTCACGAGATCCACAAGGAAGCGACGGCTTCCCACAACATGGTCCCGTTCGCGGGCTGGGAGATGCCCGTCCTCTACACGTCGATACTCGATGAGCATCGGGCCGTGCGGCGGAACGGCGGGCTCTTCGACCTCGCCCACATGGGCACCATCGAGGTAAGCGGTGACGGCGCGACGCGGTTCCTGGACCTCTTGACGACAAACTTCGTCTGGCGCCTGCAGCCGGGCCAGAGCCAGTACACCTACATCCTGAAGCCGGACGGGCAGGTCATGGATGACCTTCTCATCTACATGCTCGGGCGTGAACGTTTCCTCGTGGTGGCGAACGCATGCAACGCGGACGAGGTGCTGGCGTGGTTGCGCACGGCTGCTGCAGGGGAAGCCCGCCTGTCGAACGAACGACCCGACGTCCGCATGGACGCGCGGCCGACCGTTCGCAGTCTCAAGGATCCCGACGAGTCGGGCGACGCCATGCGCGTCGACCTCGGCTTCCAGGGACCGGGCACGCGGGAGACGCTGCTGCGCTTCGCTGAATCCAGCCCGGAATCGACGCGCATCATCGGCGGCCTGCGTAAGAGCGAGCAACGGGAAGTGCGTGTCGGCGACTTCAACCTCATCGTTTCCCACACCGGCTACACCGGTGAGGACGTGGGGTACGAGGTGTTCGTCCATCCGGACCAGGCGCCGTCGTTATGGAAGCGCCTGCTGGACATCGGCGCTGACGGGGGCATCGTCCCGGCTGGGCTCGGCGCCCGCGATTCACTGCGCGCGGAAGCCGGGTTCCCTCTCTACGGACATGAGTTGGCCGGTGACCACGGGATCCTCCCGGCCGAGGCCGGTTACGCCGCGTTCGTGAAGGAGCACAAGCCGTTCTTCGTCGGACGGGATCCCCACGTCGCCAGCGCCCGCGCGTCCAGACGGCAGATCGCCCGTCTGCAGTTCGAGCACACGGGCATCCGCATGTTCCAGCCCGGCGATCCTGTAGTGAACAACCGTGGCAAGGTCGTCGGCACCATCACGTCCACGATCCTCCCAGGCGACCGCCAGCTCGCCCTCGCCCTCGTCGATCGACCATCCGCGCGGCCCGGCACCCGCCTCGGCGCATTCCTGCGTCCACGCAAGCAACAGCCCAACGGGCAGAAGCCGGTCCACGAACTCACCGTAGGCGACGCCGTCTCCATCCCCGAACCCGCCCTCGTCCTCGAACGCTTCCCCAAGGTCTGTGGCGAAGACGACAGCTGCGGCGTGAGCTGACGGCTCAGCCGATGAGCCCCAGTTTGGTCAGCGCCGCCCAGGTCCCGGCGAGGAACAAGCCCACGCCCGAGAGCCACAGCAGGACGTCCCACGTGCGGCTCGGCCTGAGCTTGGGATGGCTCCGCCTGTAGCGGAACCAGAGCGCTGCGAACGCGAGCATGGGGAGCATGAGGACCTGGGAAACTCCCGCGGCGATGATCAACGCCCCGGGCGAGCGCGCGAAGACGAAGATCACGCAGCTCGCTAGAGGGAAGAACGCGCAGAAGAACTTCTGCCACCACGCGCGATCGGCCTCCGTCCGGCCACCCACGCCGAAGACACGCACGGCATCGGCGCACACGCGCGCGTAGCTCGCGCTCGCCACGAAGTACGTCGAATACAGGACTGCGAACGCGCCCACAAGGAACAGGGCAGGGGCCCATTCCCCGAACACCGGCGCGTACATCTCGGATAGGGTCCGCACCAGGTCGCCCTTCTCGGGATTCAGCCCGCAACGACCGAGGACCGCGGCGCCGAGCAGG
>JABSRK010000344.1 GCA_013213915.1 Planctomycetota bacterium | reverse complement strand
GGGCTTGCGGCTGGACTACTGGGGGGCTGAGGCAGCCAAGCAGGGCAAGTTTCGATTCGAGCTCATCGACGTGGCGTTGCCGGTAGCTGAATCGAAGAAGAAGTACGACGCGGAGATCGCCAAGGCGGCAGCCGATGCGGTCAAGGGCGGAAATAAGCCGGGTGACCCGGCTGCTGGCGGCGGGGTCGATGCTCCGAAGAACGACGAGGCTTCCAAGAAAGCCATCGCCGCCATGCCGCCGGCGCCCAACAAGCACCCGGATGGTGCAGATATGGGCTGGGCGGAGGTCTCTGGGTTGAAGGTCGCCAAGCTGAAGAAGTGGCCGATCATCGACACGACCTACTTCCGTGCAAACGCCCACTGGGCGTTCTGGGACTTCATGCAGGTCCAGAGGGAGCAGGCCATGCCCGTCCGCGTGTTGCCCCTCTCCGATACCGTCCTCGAGAATCGCAAGGGCAAGCTGATTCTCCATCCGGGCGGCAAGGGCAAGGGCAAGGAGGACCGCTTGAAGCTCGGCCCCAAGGCCAAGCTCAGGGAGTTCAAGAAGGTCGCCTACGACGACGGATCGTCAGGCAAGCTCTGGCACGAGATGATGGTGCGGCCGAACCGGTATCAGCTCAACGGGTTCACCATGGGGGGCAGCAGCGAGCTCATCACGGTGCTGTATCGGGGCGGAACGATGGTGACGGGGAAGGTGCGCGACGTGAAGTTCGAGATCCATGACGCGAACGGCAACGGCAAGTTCAACGACTGGGGTATGGACTACCTGATCTTCGGCAAGGGCAAGAAGGCCCAGTGCCGAGTCGTGAGCAAGTACATCGAGTTCGATGGCCTGATGTACGAATTCGGAATCGACGCGAACGGCCAGACCGTTCGCCCCAAGCCCTACACGGGGCCCGTCGCGCCGCTCAAGTTCGACTACAAGAGCGGGATCAAGCCGTCGGCGATGCTGGCACGGGCGAACCTCGTCGAGGACCAGAACTACTTCCACGACCTGATGCTGTGTCGTGACAAGCCACAATGGGTTGTCCCCGGGAGTCGCATCTTCATGGAGGGCTATATCGCCAAGGGCAAGGGCCCAAAGCGCCAGACCATCTGGATCCAGCGTGGCCGCTCGGTGGCCTTCACGGTCACGGCGGGCATGCTCAACACGTGGAAGATGGGCGGCGCCGGCGAAGGTGGATTTGTTTTTGACGCCAATGCGACCGTCGAGAAGAGCGGGGGAGGCACGAAGCAGATCGTCATTCTCGGTAGCGACGTGAAGATCTACGGTAGCTTCGGTGAATTGTACGCTTCGATTACGACCGGCTATGTC
Organism: Planctomycetota bacterium; assembly: GCA_013213915.1. Lineage (GTDB taxonomy): Bacteria > Planctomycetota. The sequence continues at coordinate 2,542 of JABSRK010000344.1, read as the reverse complement.
ACTCCCGAGGTCCGTGTGTCTGTTGGCAAGGCATCGACGAGGGCCACGATCAAGAAGAAGATGCGGCCCCCGGAGCGAGTCGACGTGACCAAGAACTCCAACAACATGTTCTGCCCCAAGACATTGGAGTTGAAGAAGAACTTCCGCGACTCGGACTACCGCTTTAAGTTGTCGACCGATTACAAGCCGCTTGGCCACATCGAGTCCGACTGGATCATCGGTAACTGATCGCATCGTGAGTGATTCGCCGCGCTCCGACCCCGAGGTTGTTCGTCTCGGGGTCGTGTCATATCTCAACGCGATGCCCCTCGTGCACGCGCTCGAAGACCGGCCCGGCATCGAGATCGTCGGCGCCCCTCCTAGTGGAATCGCGGACTGGCTTAGCAGCGGTCGTATTGACGTGGGGCTGGTGCCGGTCATCGAATTGCTACGTCAGCCCGGACTCGAACGGGTCTCCGATGCCTGCGTCGGCTCGCACGGTCGTGTGGACAGCGTCCTGCTGTTGACGCGGACGCCGCCCGAGTGCGTGATGTCCTGCGCCCTGGACCCCCATTCCCGTACCAGCCAGGTCCTCGTCCAGATCATCTTGCGGGACCACTACGGCGCGCATCCCCGATTCGAGGAGGCGGACCCGGAGACGGCGTGGTCTCGGCGGACCCATGACGCGGTCCTCGTCATCGGGGACCGGGCACTTCGGATGGCAGGGTTACTGGAGGAGGCCGAGGTCATCGACCTGGGGGCGGCGTGGGCGGAGATGACGGGCTTCCCGTTCGTCTTCGCGGCGTGGGCGGCGAGGCCGGGCGTCCTCCAGCGTCGCCCCGATTTGCCCGCGCTCCTCGAGGACGCTCGGGACCGCGGCCTTGAGGCCGCTGACGCCATCGCGGCCGACTGTGCGGTGTGGGGGGACCTCAGCGCCGAGGAGGCCCGGGTTTATCTCACCGACCGTATCCGCTACCGTCTCGCCGCGCCCGATCGGGCCGGCCTCGCGCGGTTTCTCGAACTCGCGCGACCGCTCGTGGAGGGTCGAGGGAGCGAGGAATCATGCTCGACATCAGGCTGATCAGAGACAACGCCGACGCTGTCAGGGACGCGTGCCGTCGCAAGCGCATCGATGCGGACGTCGACAAGATCCTCGAACTTGACCAGACGCTCCGTGAGCAGAAGACCGCCTTCGACGCGAAGAGGGGCGAGCAGAACAAACGCAGTAAGGAGATCGGCAAGCTTCCTCCAGAGGAGCGGGCCGCCGCCGCCGCAGACGTCAAGGCGCTCGCCGAAGAGATCAAGGAACTCGACAACGCGGTCAAGGACACAGAGACGGCGCTACGCCCGCTCCTCATGCAGGTTCCGAACCTGCCCTCTGACGACGTCCCCGACGGTGCTGACGATTCCGAGAACGTTGAACTGCGTGCCTGGGGCACACCCAAGACCTTTGACTTCGAGCCGAAGGACCACGTCGAGCTGGGGACCTCGCTGGACATCCTGGACATCGAGCGTGCGACGCGCATTGCGGGCAGCAGGACGTACTTCCTGAAGAACGAAGGCGCCCTGCTCGAGCTCGCTGTCTTGCGCTTCGCGCTCGACCACATGATCGCGAAGGGGTTCAGCCCCATGCTCGTTCCCCATCTCGTGCGAACGGAGGCCATGGAAGGCACGGCCTACCTGCCCGGCGGTGAAGAGCAAGCGTACCGCACGGTGAAGGATGAAAGCTGGCTTATCGGTACGGCCGAGGTCCCGCTGACGTCCTACCGCATGGACGAGATCCTCGGTGAGGACGAGCTACCGATGAAGACTGTCGGCCTGTCCCAGTGTTACCGGCGAGAGGCAGGCACCTACGGAAAAGACACGCGCGGTCTCTACCGTATCCACCAGTTCCAGAAGGTCGAGCAGGTGATTGTCTGCCGAGCGGATGATGAGGAGTCGCTGCGCTGGCATCACGAGATCCTCGCCAACTCGGAGCAGGTGATGCAGGCGCTCGGCCTGGCCTACCGCATCGTCAACGTGTGCTCGGGCGATCTCGGACGCCCACAGGTGCAGAAGTTCGATATCGAGACGTGGATGCCCGGGCGTGACGCGTATGGGGAGACTCACTCGGCGAGCCGCTTCCACGACTTCCAGGCGCGGCGGCTGAACATTCGGTACCGAGGTGAAGACAAGAAGCCTCGTTTCTGCCACACGCTGAACAACACCGTGGTTGCCAGCCCCCGGGTCCTCATCCCGCTCCTCGAGTGCTATCAGCAGAAGGACGGTTCAGTCGTGGTTCCAGAGGTGCTTCGCCCTTACATGGGGGGGCAGGAACTCATCGAGCCGAAGGCGTAGCGCCGCCCCGGCAGGGAAGCCGCGGGAGAGCTATCTGCCGCCGCCGAAGAGGCTTTGGAACCCGCCGCCAACCCCCGACCCCCCGGAACCGCCGCCGCGACCGCCGCCCCTGTCGCTGCCGGTTTCGCCAGCTCAGCCTTGTGAACTACGGCCTCCGCCTGCATCGTCGTCATCACAGCCGCCGCCAGCTGAGCCGGGTACGGTAGCAGACCGTTCGGCGCAGCCG
>JABSRK010000343.1 GCA_013213915.1 Planctomycetota bacterium | reverse complement strand
GGACGAGATGATCCACGTCGCCGCCGAGATGGAGCGCCAGGAATTCGCGCTGCCGCTCCTGATCGGAGGAGCGACGACCAGCGACAAGCACACCGCCGTGAAGATCGCGCCGGCGTACGGCCAAGAGACCCTGTACGTGAAGGACGCGTCCCGCTGCCCGGGCATCGTCGAGAAGCTCATGAACAAGGAGGCGCGGCAGAGGTTGGACGCCCAGAACAGAGAGGCGCAGGCGCGGCTCCGCGAGCGTTACGAAGCGGAGCGCGACCGGCGTCCGCTGCTGTCCCTCGACGCGGCGCGGAAGCTCGGTGTGCCGTTCGGCGATCACGTCCCCGAGGCGCCGCCGCAGATGGGGGTCACGACCCTGGACGCTGCGGTGACCGACCTGGTCCCGTACATCGACTGGGCGCCGTTCTTTCACACCTGGGAGATTCGAGGGACGGCAGACACCCTGCTTGCCGACGACGCGGATCCCCGTATCAAGGAACTCAAGGGTGACGCCGACGCCATGCTCGACCGACTCGCGCGTGAGGGGCTCGTATCGACCCGGTGCGTGTACGGGTTTTTTCCGGCGGCGCGGGAAGACGACCACGTGGTCGTGTACGACGACGCCCGCACCACCGAACGCGCCCGGTTCGGATTCCCGCGCCGCCGGGAGTCTCCGCGCAAGAAAGGCGCGCCGGGCGCCTGTCCGAGCCTGTGCGACTTCATCGCGCCCGTTGGCGGTCCGGACGACTGGCTCGGCGCGTTCGTCGTGACCGCTGAACTCGATAGCGGGATGCTCCAGGGGTTCGACGACGACCACGACGACTACGGGTCGATCATGGCGAAGGCCCTCGCGGATCGTCTCGCGGAGGCGTTCGCCGAGTACGCGCACGAGCGGATGCGGCGCGGCTGGTACGCCCCTGATGAGGACCTGCCGCAGGCCGACCTGGCGAAGGTCCGCTATCGTGGGATCCGGCCGGCGCCGGGGTATCCGGCCTGTCCTGAGCACGCAGACAAGGGGACGCTGTTCGATCTCCTCGGAGCCGATGACATCGGCGTGACGCTCACCGAGAGCTTCGCCATGGTGCCAGCGTCGTCCGTGTGCGCGTTCGTGTTCGCCCATCCCGACAGTCGTTACTTCTCTGCCGTTCGATGAACCTCACCGAGTTTCGAAGCGCCTTTCCCGCGTTCGCCGACGGCGTTTGCTTTCTCGACTGGGCCGCCACGGGTCTGCTGTCGGACCCCGCGCGGCGGGCGATCCACCGGTATGCGGACGAGCTCGTGTCGTGTCCCAGCGGCGAGAGCACATGGATGCATGGCGTCCACGGGAAGACGCGCAGCGAGGCACGGTCCGTCGCCGGACGCCTGCTGTGCGCGCGCGCCGCGGACGTGGCATTGGTGGAGAGCACGACCGCTGGGATGAATGCCATCGGGCTGGTGTTGCCCGTCCGTCCGGACGAGAACGTCGTGCTCATGTCCATCGACTACCTGGCAGTGGCCACACCGTGGAAGACACGCGCTGCGCGCGAGGGGTTCGAGCTCCGCTGGGTCGGCCATCGGGAGGGCCTGGTCACGGCGGATGACATCCTGGCGGCGTGCGACGCGCGTACCCGCGTCGTCGCCGTATCGACCATCTGCTGGACGACCGGAGCGCTCATCGATCTCGACACGCTCGCGCCCTCGCTAAGGGAACGGGGCATTCATCTCATCGTCGATGGCATCCAGACATTCGGTGTCGTACCCGTCGACGTGATGCGCACGCCGGCCGCGGCGTGGTGTGTGGGCGGACACAAGTGGCTCGCATCGGTGCTCGGTGCGGGGCTGCTGTACGTCGATCCCGAGATCGCTGCCACCCACCAACCGTCCGTCATCGGGTTCCTGGCCGGACGTCCGGCGCGCGGACAATGGTGGGAGTGGTTCAGCGATCCGGACTCCTCACCCAGGGAGGACATCGAATTCCCGCCCGCCGGTCGGACGTGGGAGACGGGCGGCACTCCGTCCTATCCCGGAGCCATCGGATTGCTGGAGTCCATGACTCTCCTTGACGCTGTCGGTGTGCCCACGATCCTCGAACATGTTCGTGAGCTCGGAACCCGTCTCATCGCGGGCCTCGACCATCGCGGCCTGTCCGTGCTCACCCCCGGAGAGCCGGATCGTCGCGCCGGGATCATCGTGTTCCGCGTGTCCGGTGGCGGTGACGCGCAGCGCGCCGCGGCGGCTGCGTTACGTGAGGCGGGGGTGGTGGTCTCGGTTCGATTCAGCGACGGCGTCGGAGGGATCCGGGTGAGCCTCCATGGCCCCAACGACGAGGCGGACGTGGACCGCCTGCTCGCAGCGTTGGATTGACCGCCGGATCAGGTCCGTTTTCGTCCCTTGGATGCGGGCAGGATGTGGTGAAGCTCCGGCGTCTTCTCTTCCGTTCGCAAGGCGATGCGCACCACGCGCGTCTTCGAGCTCTTGGCGGGCTGCCTCGGGACGGGGACGCCGTCCCCCGGGCGGGGTTCCTGCTTCATGTTGGTCGGGTGCTCCGGGTCGCATGTCAGGCGACGGACGCCGCCCATAACGTCGGCGCGCCCGCTCGTGAACCCGTCCCCGTAGGATCTCGACCATGCTCATGGACGTTCCAGAGCGCGCATTGCGGCGCACGGTCCCTGATCTCGTGGCGCGGTACGGTCCGCTGACCCTCGCGGATCTGCCCACACCCGTGCGTGCGCTGCCAGAACTGGCCGCAACCTGGGAATTGGGGGCGCTGCACGTAAAGGACGACGCGCTCACGTCATCTGTCTATGGGGGGACCAAGATCCGAGCGCTCGAGTGGCTGCTGGGGTCAGCTCGGAGCGAGGGGCGGAAAAGCGTCGTGACCGTGGGGCCGTGGGGCAGCCACCATGCGGTGGCGACAGCTACCTGCGCCCAGCAAGCCGGGCTCGACTGCCGCCTGGTGCTGTTTCCCCAGCCCGACGGACCGGAGGTGGTGTGGGCGCGCGCACATCTTCCGGCGCTGGCCTCCTGTACGTGGTGCAGCTGGCTCGGGTTCCCCTTGCATCTGCTGGCGGCACGCTGGCGGCGTCTGGGCGGAACGCGGCCCTTTTCCATTGCCGCCGGAGGCACGAGTCCCCTGGGCGTGCTGGGCGCCGCGGAAGGGGCGCTCGAGGTCGCGCACGCCATCCGGGCGGGTGAGATGCCCCGACCTGACGACGTCCTCGTCGCTGCGGGATCGTGCGGTACCGCGGCCGGTTTGCTACTGGGATTCGGCCTCGCGGGTCCCCCTTTCCCGCGTGTGGTGGCGGTGCGTGTGACGTCGCGAGCGGTGGCACGTCCGGGCCGGGTCTACTCCCTGGCGCGCAAGGCGTCCCAGCTGGTCGCGGCCGCAGGGGGCCCCAAACCTCTCGGCCTACCCGAACTGGTGTGGGTCGACGATCTGGCGGGGGCCGGTTACGGGCATCCGACCGACGTGGGCCGTGCGGTGGTCGAGACCGGTCGGGACGTCGCCGGTCTGGACCTGGAGACGACCTACACGGCCAAGGCCCTGGCGCTTCCACATCTGAGACGCCTCATGGACCGCCGCGTCTTGTTCTGGAATACCTGGGCAGGACCACCCGGCGCCGCTTTCCACGGCCCTGCGGGCCCGTGAGACCGTATTTCTCGGGAAATCACCGCAATCCTCGGCATCCCGACGATCCACGTCCCTGCATGGCTGACTGGCTCCTCGGCACAGGAGCCGGAAACGACAGGCACGATAGGGGAATGCGGCGCCGCACCACGGCTTCGTACTGAGGGTCAGAGCCGTTGGGGGACGGCTCTGACCCTCTCTTCTTTGCTCGAGACCTCTACAATTCCGGCGTGGTCAAGAACGCCGTCGTCGTGCTGCTGCTGTGCGCCTTCACGGGGTGCGGCGATCCTG
>JABSRK010000342.1 GCA_013213915.1 Planctomycetota bacterium | reverse complement strand
CGGGCGCCGGACCCCTTGTCCGCAACGCGGGCGAAGACTGGCTGATCGAGGATGTCCCCCCGGGCCCCTACCAACTCGACATCTGGGCGGATGGCTTCGTCGCCGCCCGTGCGGAGGTGGTCGTGAAACCCGGGGGTCGCACGTGGCAGGAGATGCGACTTCAGCGGGGGGTACAGCCGCAGGGCAAGATCGTGGACGAGACCGATCAGCGCGGCGTCGCCGACGCCCTGATCGAGTTCAGCGGCACGGCGCGCACGCGCTCCCGATCCGACGGCACGTTCATGGCTCCCTACGTGATCCCGCGCGCGGCGCGCGACCAGATCACCGTGAGCCATCCCTCCTACGACCGGTACACCCACATCCGCCAACCGACCCACGACCCAAAGGACATGGTCCTCGCCCTGTCCCGGGGCAACGCGACCATCACCGGCCAGGTGATTCCCGACCACGAGACCTTTCAGGCGAAAGCGGCGCGGCTTCGTCTCTACTTCGCGACGGGTGGTCGGCGCGATCTGCGCCGGCAGCAAACGGTTGCCGTGGCGGCGGCCTTCACATTCGAGCGGGTTCATCAGGGGGTCTACGACCTGGCCATCGACTTCCCGGGCACGAAGCTGCCCGAGCTACACCGCGAGGTGCGCGTCAAGATGAACGAGACCACGGACGTGACGGTCAGCGTCGGCGTGGGGAGCGATGTCACCGGGTACATCCTCGCGCGCGCGGGCGACCTCGGTGGACGCAAGATCGAGCTGCTCAACGCCAAGGGGCTCCCCATCGCCGGCTGCACCACAGAGGGCGACGGGTCGTTCAAGCTGACGTCCGTCCCCGAAGGCGAGTACCGCGTGAAGGTCTGGTACGGGAACCCCTGGTTCAACACCGAGGCCTTCGATGTGGACGGACGCCGCGAACGCAAGGTCGTGGTCGATTGCGACCGGCGCCGGCTCCGCTACTGATCCCGAAGACTCGTCGTCGCGACGTGCACGGCCAAAGAGCCCATCATCAACGGACGCCACGTGACGTCCGTGAAGCCGGCCGCGCTCAGCTCGGCCGCGAGGGCGGGGCCATCCGGGAAGTGGTCCGTCGAGCTGGCGAGATAGCGATAGGCCGAACGATCACCTCCCGCGAAGCGAGCGAGGATCGGCATGACCAGGTGGCGGTACACCCAGTTGCCGGCGCGGGAGACGGGGTTCGACGGCCGAGACATGTCGATGCAGACGAAGCGGCCACCGGGGCGGAGAACGCGCTGGAGCTCGACGTAGACCGGGGCGCGGTCGCCGACGTTACGCAGCACCCAGCCCATGCCGACCACGTCGGCCCAACCGTCCGGGAGCCCGGTCGCGGAGGCGTTGGCGCGGTGGAGCGTGAGCCACGGAACGTCCGCCTCCGCGCGCTTGACAGCGGCGACTTCGAGCATGCCGGGCGAGACGTCGAGGCCGACTACGCGGCCCTCCTGGCCCACCGCGCGCGCGAAATCAAACGAAAAGTCGCCGGTACCGCAACCCACGTCAGCAACGTTGTCGCCCGGTCGCACGCCCGACATCTCGACGGCGACGGCACGCCAGCGCCGGTCCCGTCCAAGACTGATGACGCGGTTCAGACGGTCGTAGGGTTTGGCGATGCCGTCGAACATCCGTTCGACGTACCGCTCTCGATCCGCGCCGGTCAGATCCCAACCAGGCGCGGCCTCGACCTCTGCGCTAACCTCGTCACCGGTCATATGTCCGATCCTACGCCTCACCCAGATCTCCCCAAGGCGCCACCGTTGTCAGACGGGCCGCAACCGCTGCTCGACCGGCTGAGGCGGCGGCCGTGGCCACGGGTGGACGTCCTGTTGCTGAAGACGAGGACCTGTCCCTCGTGCGGCGAAGCCCGCGACCTGCTGCGGCGGCAAGCCGGTCCGCTGGGGCTCAGCGTCCGCGTCGAGGACATCACCGACAACGGGGCGCTCATGGAAGCCTACGGGACCCAGGTTCCTGTCGTATTCGTGGCCGGGCGTCAGCGGTTTTTCGGACACGTGGCGCCCGCCCTGCTGGCGCGAGAAGCCAACGCGGCAAGATCCGCCGGGTGGGAATAGGATGCCGGGATGATCATCCGCAGCCTCATCCTCCTGTCGGCGCTCGGCGCCCTCGCTTCGGCCCAGGTCCCGCAGACGATCGACCCGCAGATCAAGGCCGCCGTCGATACCGTCGATGCAAAGCGAATCGAGACAACGGTCCGCAAGCTCGTCTCCTTCGGGACCCGGCACACGATGTCGGACACCGAGAGCGACAAGCGGGGAATCGGCGCCGCGCGGCGATGGCTGAAACAGCATCTCGAAGCGATCGCGACGGAGACCGGCGGCAACCTGAAGATCTCGATGGAGCGACACGTAATCCCCGCCAGCCGCCGCCTCCGAGGAGGAGGCGAGGTCGTGAACGTCGTCGCGACACTCCCGGGAACAGATCCCAACCGCTACGTCATCCTGTCGGGCCACTACGACAGCCGTGCTTCCCGCGGGGGCGACGCAACATCCGACGCTCCGGGCGCGGACGACGATGCCTCCGGGACGGCCGTCGTCGTCGAAGCTGCCCGTGTGTTGGGCGGGTGCAAGCCACGCGCCACCATCCTTTTCATGTGCGTCGCCGCCGAGGAGCAGGGACTGCTCGGCGCCCGAGCTCACGCGCAGATGGCTTACGACGAAAAACGTCGCATCGAAGCCATGTTCACAAACGACATCGTGGGAGGGGTCATCGGCTCGAGCGGCAAGCGCGAGCCCATGCGGCTGCGCCTGTTCAGCGAGGGCGTCCCGTCCGGTCCCAAGAACGACGAAGGACGCGTCGCCCGCAGCATCGTCGGTAGCGACAACGACGCCTCGAGCCGCCAGGTCGCGCGCTACATCGAATCGCGCGGCGAGGCGTACACACCCGGGTTCGACGTCACCCTCGTCTTCCGCCAGGATCGCTACCTGCGTGGTGGCGATCACAAGGCGTTCAACGACCTCGGCTTCCCCGCCGTGCGGTTCACCGAGTGCCACGAGAACTACGCCCGGCAACACCAGAACGTCCGCAAGATCGACGGGAAGGAGTACGGTGACCTGCCCGACAATCTCGACTACGCGTTCGTGAGTCGTGTCTGCCGCACCAACGTCGCCGCCGCTGCCGAAATCGCGCTCGCTCCCGCGTCCCCGCGCAACGTCCGCGTGCTCGTCGCGCGCCTGGCCCCCGACACCGAGCTGGCCTGGAAGGCCAACGACGAGGACACCCTGGCGGGCTACGCCATCCTCTACCGCCGCACCCACGAACCCCAATGGACCCACCGCGTCACCGTCGCCAAGGACAAGACCTCGGTCGTCATGGAGGGCCTGTCAAAGGACGATTGGCTGTTCGGGGTCGAGGCGTACGACACCAAGGGACGCCGCAGCATCCCGGTCTACCCCACCCCCTCCTACGGACGCCGCAGGTAGGGGATCAGGGGGCCTCGAGAGCCGAGAGAGCCTTCACGGCGGACGCCCGCCCGACGATCACGAGGATCATCCCCGGCTGGACCAGGAGGTCGCCGCCCGGCGCCATGGTGACCTGGTCGCCGTTCTTGACCATGACGACCAGCCCCCCCCCGGCGCCTCGAAGACCATCCATCCCTCCGCCAGAGCGGTGCCCAGGGAGAGCAGGATGTAGTCGCCGACAAGCGCGAGGATCAGGAGACGGGCGCCGGAGCGGCGCCGTTGACGGACGATTCGCAGCACCGGCCGGAGGGTAGGAGCAGCGACAGGCGTCGTCAACCGGACCGACGGCCGCGGACCACCCAGCCGACGTCGTCACCGACGACACCTGAATCCGTCGAGCTCTGAATGACGCCGTCCGGTCCGGACGAGACCACGAGCGCGGCGCACCCTGCGTCCATGGTCATCG
>JABSRK010000341.1 GCA_013213915.1 Planctomycetota bacterium | reverse complement strand
TCGACGCCGGTGACACGACCGTCCTGCAGGCGTAGCCGGTCCACACGACAGCGAAACCTGAGCTCGCCGCCAAGCGACAGAATCTCCTGGCGAATGCGACCCACGACCGTACGTACCCTGTCCGACCCGAGATGGGGGCGGTGGTCCCACGTGACCGACGCGACGCCGCTCCGGTCTCGAAACTCCTTCAGCACCCAGCGCGCGCGCGGGTCCTTGCTGCGGGACGTGAGCTTGCCGTCACTGAACGTCCCTGCTCCACCTTCTCCGAACAGGTAGTTACTCTCGGGATCGAACGCTCCGTCCCGGTTCAGGTCGCGGATCTTGGCGACGCGGTGGTTCATCCGATCGCCGCGCTCCAACACGATCGGCTTAAACCCGCGCTGTGCGAGGTACAGCGCCGCGAACAACCCCGCCGGGCCGGTCCCCACGACGAGCGGCCGGTGCTCCAATGGCTCCTCACCCAGCGGAATCACGGGCAGTGAAGGGACGTCGATGCGCTCGACGCCGTGGGTCGTGGCAGCGCTCCGCGACTCGTCCGCGAGGTGCAGGTCAACCGTGAAGCTGAAGACCGGATCAGCCCGACGGCGATCGAGGGATCGCCTGACGACCTCCAGCGACGTGACGTCGTCATCCTTCAATCCGGCCTTCTGCAGCGCCCGTGCGAGCAGCATCCGCTCGTCCCCCTCGACAGGAACTCGGACCTCGTTCACGCGCAGTGGCATGGGCCTTCTTTCAATGCCGCTTGGAGCCCTGGGACCGCGTCGCGCGACGCTGCAGGAAGCGTCGCTCGGAATCCGACAGGGCGTTCATCCCGTCCGTGTTGATCTTCGCCAGGATACGGTCGAGCTCGCGCTCATCGACCATCTCCTTCTCCAGGCGAGCTACCTGGCGCTTGCGCTTGACCTTCGCTTGCATCGTCGACATGCGCGGTTTCATCAAACGCGGCCAGACGAACGCAACGCAGAAACCCGCAAACGCACCCACGAGATGACACCAGTAGGCGACGCCGGAGACCGAGCCAAAGGTCGCATGACCGCCGCCGAACGCGCGGATCACGTCGAGCAGCAAGAACAGCATGCACACCCATTTCAGGTGCACCACCGCAATGATGACATTGACGCGCAGGTTGGGCGCCTTGCACCACGCGATCACCCAGAGCGCACTGATACCTCCGGAGATACCGACCGTCGGGATCCCGTCCCCAACGCCCGGAAAGAAGGTCGCGAACGAAGCGGCCGCCCCGCACCCGAGGCAGAGCACGACGGTGCGTGCCGACCCGATAATGGGTTCGAGGATGCGCCCGGCGAAGAACAACACAAGCACGTTGATCAGAACGTGGAAGTACGCGTCGCCGTGAACGAACTGGTAGGTCAGCGGTTGCCACAGATAGCCCGTGAGCAGGCCGTGGCCGGAGACACCGAACCACTTCTCGGTCCAGCCGATCGGTACGGATCCGACACCAACCAGAATCACCTTGAGGACATGAGTGCCGACGAGCGTCCCGAGCAGCCAGAACAGCGCGTTGGACGGCGAACTGCGTCGCGGTTGGAAACCCTCGTAGTCGTCGTAGCGGCGATCAGCCCAGGACATGGTCGCGTGTGAGACACAGGCGTCAGGAAGCCTCGTCCCCCCCGTAGCAGTCTGCCTTCAAAACTCCGATATACGGCAGGTTGCGGTACCGGTCAGCATGATCCAGCCCGTAACCGACCACAAAGACGTCATCGACCTCGAAACCGACGTAGTCCGCCCCGAGGTCGATCACCCGCCGCGCCGCCTTGTCGAGGAGGACGCAAGTCTTGACCGCTGCAACGCCCTGATCCTGCCGGAGCCTCTCGACGACGGCCGCCAGCGTCCGCCCTGTGTCAAGAATATCATCCACCACCACGACAGTCTTGCCGCCGAGATCTTCGTCGGGGAACACCTTCAAGTCGACCGTGCCGCGAGACTCGGTACGATCCCCATAGGACGAGACCCACGCAAAATCGACGCGGATCTGGCTGCTCACGGACCGCATGAGGTCCGCGAAGAAGATGACGCTGCCCTTCAGGAGCGCCAGCAGGACGACGTCCTGGCCGGACAGATCCTCGGTGATGGACGCGCCCAGCTCCGTCACCCGGGCGCGGATCGCATCCTCGCTGAACAAGACCCGTTCGATGTCGCGGTGCATGGGGTAGCTCCTCGAGCCGTCATGGTACCCGTCCGTACGCCGGTTATGATCCCGCCCGGTGGCCAAACTCATCGACGGCAAGGCGATCGCCGCAGCCGTGCGGCGCGAAGTCCAGGACGCGGTCGCGGCCCGTGCGGCCCAGGGTGCGCCACCGTCCCTGGTGTCCGTCCAGGTGGGCGACGATCCCGCCTCGGACCTCTATGCCCGGAGGCAGGAGAAGAGCTGCGCCGAACTGGGAATAGCATACCGGCGTCTGCGCCTTCCGGACGACACCTGCGAAGACGCGCTGCTGGAAGAGCTCGGCGCCTTGAACGCCAAGGACGACGTCACCGGGATCATCCTGCAGATGCCACTGCCTTCCCACATCGGCCCCCGCCGAGCGCAGCGCAGCCTGGACGCCAGCAAGGACGTCGAGGGCGTGCACCCGGAGAACCTCGGGTGGCTACTATCCGGCCGCACGACCCGGGTCCCCCCGACAGCCGCCGCGACACTGGCCTGCATCGAATCGACAGGTGTCCCCCTCGAGGGCGCGGAGGCGGTCGTCGTCGGGCACAGCGAAACCGTCGGCAAGCCGGTCGCACTGCTGCTCATGGAGCGGCTCGCGACGGTGACGGTGGCTCACCACGCCACACACGACGTCGCGCGGCACACCGCGAAGGCCGACATCGTCGTCGTGGCCGTCGGCAAGCCCGGACTCGTCACCGCCGCGATGATCAAACCGGGGGCGGTCGTCGTCGACGTGGGCATCAACGAGGTCGCACACGAGGACGGCAGCACGACTGTCGTCGGGGATGTGGACCCGTCGGTGGCGGATCAGGCAGGGTGGCTCAGCCCGGTTCCTGGCGGTGTCGGCCCCGTGACCGTCGCCATGCTCATGCGCAACGCCGCCAAGTGAGCGACCGCTTACAGAGTTCGGGAGAGGACGAACGCACCGATCGCTTCGAGGGTCGCGTACGCCTCGTCGCTGACGTGGGCACGCAGTCCGGCGACGCCAGTCGCAACGTGCTCACGGGCACGATCGAGTGCGTCGTCAAGGACCCCGTGGGAACGCAGGAGAGCCGCGGTAGCGGAGATATCGTCCGGAGAAACCAGCCCCTCGGCGATCACCCGGTCGAAGGTCTCTCGCGGAGCGCCCTCGAGACGCGCACGCAAGAGGATCAGCGGCAGGGTCATCTTGCCGCCCACGAGGTCGGTGCCGAGCGACTTTCCGACCTCGGCTTCCGTGCCGACGAGATCAAGGCAATCGTCCGTGATCTGGAACGCGGCGCCGAGCTCGCGACCGAATGCACCGAATGCACGGATGGCGTCCTCGTTGGCGCCGGCGAGGTGGGCGGCGAGTTCACAGCCACGGGCGTACAGCTCCGCCGTTTTCGCATCGATCACCGCGTAGTACGTTTCCTCTGTCAGGGCAGGATCGTGGGACCGGCGGTTCTGGAGAATCTCCCCCTCGCACACCGTGCCCAGGGCAGATGTCAGGGTGACCAACGATCGGGCATCGCCCATGGACGCAAGAACGCGGATGGCGCGCGCGAAGATTATGTCCCCGAGTAGCACCGCATCATGCGGGTTCCACAGCGCCTTGATGGTGCGGCGGCGGCGGCGAAGGTCGGCCTCATCGATAACGTCGTCGTGGACGAGCGTCGCTAGGTGGATCATCTCGACGACCGCAGCCAACGAAACGTGATTGGGAACCGGATTTCCCGCGGCACGAGCGACGAGGAGTACCATCGCCGGCCTCATG
>JABSRK010000340.1 GCA_013213915.1 Planctomycetota bacterium | reverse complement strand
CATGCTGCCCAATGCGTCCGGCTGGTCCAACATCGTGTTCCCGCTCCTCGACGGCTCGGCCTACTTCGTCCAGTAGCGCGAGGCTGATCAAGAGCGTCTCCGGTCGCTCCGAATGACGCTGCCACGGGCGGCGCGGCCAGATGGGCGCGCCGCCCGTGTCGCTTCCCGGGGGACGCGCTACCCTGGACCCATGCTCACCTACGACGAGGCGCTCGACTGCATCCGCTCGCTACCCGACGGCGGGACAACGGAGCGGGTCGGGCTAGCGGAAGGCGACGGGCGCGTCCTCGCCCAGGACGTCTGCCTCGACCGCGACGTGCCCGGCTTTGACCGCTCCACCATGGACGGCTACGCCGTGGCGCTGGACGGTGATCGGGACGCGTTCCAGGTGATCGGAACCATCTTCGCGGGCGAGGACAAGGACCTCGCCCCCCAGCCTGGCCAGGCCGTGCGCATCATGACGGGTGCTCCCTGCCCACCGGATGTGACGGTCGTCCCCATCGAGGGGACCGACGGAGGCCAGGACGTGGTCACGGTCACCGAGCCGGACGCCCTCGTCCCTGGACACCACATCGCCTGGCGCGGCGAGGACGGCCACGAGGGCGATCCCGTCGCCACGGCGGGACAGCGCCTGAATCCCGTCATGCTCGCGTCCGTAGCCATGGCGGGGCTCACCGAGGTCCTCGTGTGGCGGCGGCCGCGGTTGGGCATCGTCACGACCGGAGACGAGGTCGGCGGATCCGGACGCGCAGGCATCCGCGACAGCAATGGGCCGCTCCTCGTGACGCTCCTTCGCGCATTCGGATGCGACGTCGTCCGCAGTCACGCCAAGGATGATGATGACCTCCTCGAGGGCGCCCTCGCTGAAGCTGGGGACGGCCGCGACGTGATCGTGACCGTCGGAGGGGTGAGCGCAGGCGCCAAGGACCTGGTCCCTGGGGCCGCGGCGCGCCTGGGATTCGAGACCGTGTTCCACAAGGTCGCGATGCAGCCCGGAAAGCCTGTCCTCGTATGCCGTCACCCGGACGGCCGCTTCTTCGTCGGACTCCCGGGCAATCCCGTCAGCGTCCTGGCCACCGCGCACCTGATCCTGGCGCCCGTGCTCGGACGCCTGGTCGGGGGCTGGGAGCCGGGTTGGATCGACGTTCCGCTCGCACGGGATTTCGAGCACAAGGGACGGCGACAGCTGTTCCTGCCCGCGCGGCTGGCCGATGGAGGCGTCGATCCCGTGCGGTGGAACGGCAGCGGCGATCTCATCGCCGCCGCGGCCGGCGACGGGCTCATCGATGCCGCCCCCGGGACAGCGAAGAGCGCAGGCGAGAGCGTCCGCTTCCTCCCCTACGTCGGCGTGCGCGCGTCCGACCATGGTTCCATGCCACCCCGGAAGAGGACGTAGCGAGATGTCAAACGAAACACGCCCCGCGAAGATCGGTGTCCTGGTCGTCTCGGACCGCGCGAGTCGCGGCGAATACGAGGACAAGGGTGGCCCCGCCATCCAGGAGACCTTCAACGCATACCTGACGTCGCCGTGGGAGCCGGTGTACCGCTGCATTCCGGACGATCGGGATACCATCGAACGCACGCTGGTGGAGCTGGTGGACGATGACGCCTGCGACCTCGTCGTCACCACGGGCGGCACCGGCCCCGCCGTGCGAGACGTCACGCCCGAGGCCACCGAGGCCGTCTGCGAACGCATGATGCCGGGGTTCGGCGAGCTCATGCGCCAGGAGTCGTTGAAGTACGTCCCCACAGCGATCCTCTCGCGGCAGACGGGTGGGCTGCGCGGACGTTGCCTCATCGTCAACCTCCCGGGCAAGCCAACGGCCATCCGTCAGTGCCTGGACGCGGTGTTCCCCGCGATCCCGTACTGCCTGGACCTCATCGGCGCTGCGTACATGGAAAACGACCCGACCGTCATAGAGGTCTTCCGACCCAAGAAATCATAGAATCCGCAACACCATGGCCAAGAAGACCACCAAGAAGAAGCGCCCTGCGCCGCCGGAGGACCTGAATCTCCGCCGCATCGTTCACACGCAATTCGACCGGGCCGCCCGTGGGCTAGACGTCCCGGCCGGCGTGCTGACGTCCATCCGATTGTGCAACAACACCTACTCGTTCCAGTTCCCGGTGCGCGTCGGCAACGAGGTGCAGATCTTCAAGGGATACCGGGCGGAGCACAGCCACCACCGGCGGCCGCTGAAAGGCGGCATCCGGTTCGCGACGCACGTCAACGCGGATGAGGTGGCGGCGCTCGCAGCGCTCATGACATACAAGTGCGCGCTTGTGAACGTCCCGTTCGGAGGCAGCAAGGGCGGCGTCGCGATCGACCCTCGGGTGACGCCCACCGACGTGCTCGAGCGCGCCACCCGACGGTACACGTTCGAGCTGTGCCACAAGAACTTCATCGGCCCCGGGGTCAACGTCCCGGCGCCCGACATGGGCACGGGTGAACGCGAGATGTCGTGGATCGCCGACACCTACGGCGTCATGCACCCCGACGACCTGAACGCCATGGCGTGCGTGACCGGCAAGCCCGTGACCCAGGGCGGCATCCCGGGACGCACGGAGGCTACGGGCCGAGGCGTGTTCTACGGCGTGCGCGATTTCCTCGACAACACCGCCGCCGTCAAGCGCTTCGGGCTCGACGCCGGGATCGAGGGCAAGACGTTCGTCATGCAGGGCTTCGGCAACGTGGGCTACCACGCGTCCCGCATCATGGTGCAGGAGGGTGGAGCCAAGCTCGTCGGCATCGGTGAGTGGGACGGGGTCCTGCAAGATCCGAAGGGCCTCGACCCCGACAAGGTCAAGGCACACCAGTCGCGCCACGGGACGATCCTCGGCTTCGGACGCGCACGGTCATCCAAGAACCCGAAGTCCTTCGTCGACATCCCCTGCGACATCCTCGTCCCAGCTGCGCTCGAGAACCAGATCACCCTGGATAACGTGCACCGAGTCAGGGCCCGGATCGTCGCCGAGGCCGCCAATGGCCCGACCACCCCGGGCGCCGAACGGGCGCTGCTCAAGCAGGGAATCCCGGTCCTCCCGGACATCTACTTGAACTCGGGCGGCGTCACCGTGTCCTACTTCGAGTGGACGAAGAACATCAGCCACATGCGCTTCGGTCGCATGGCTAAGCGCTTCGAAGGCATGCGGGAACGACGGGTCCTCGACGTCATCGACGCAGCAACGGGCAAGACCACGTTCAGCGACGACGAGCGGTATCAGCTGACCAAGGGCCCGGACGAGATCGACCTCGTCCGCTCGGGACTCGAGGGCACCATGAGCGACGCCCTCGACGAGGTCCTGGTCGAGCTGGGTCGCGGCCGTGGCAAGGACCTGCGCACTGCGGCCATGCGGGTCTCGATCCGCAAGATCGCGGCGACGTATGAAGCGCTCGGGATCTTCCCCTAAGCCGTCGCTGGGCTCACTCCACCCGACGCACGCGTCCGTCTTCCGCCAGAATCTCGAGCGTCGTCCCCGAAACCGGAACGTCGCCTCCAACCTGGGGTAGGGGCGCAACGACGGAACCGCCCGGTCGGAGAACGACATCGACGATGGGCCCTCGAATCGGGGGTTTGCCTTCGAGCGTCCAGGATGCGCGCAAGCGCAGGCGCACGGGAGCGGGGATGGGATCGACAGGACGCACACGGATGGGTACGGCGGGCCACCGAGTGCGCAGCGAACCCCACGGCTGATCCCGTTCGAGCTTGGGAGCTTCATCGAACGCTGGGGGCGCAGAGAGCGGGACGCAGGGATCGACGCCGACCGCGACGAGGCGCTCTGCGGCTTCGGAACGGCCCGCGGCGAGATCCTGCCAGGCGTGCACCAGCGCGGTGGTTTCGGCGACGGGCCAGGAGCGGAGCAGGGCCTTGTAGGCGCGCCAGGCCAGCTCTGGAGAACCGCGATCGACGATATC
>JABSRK010000034.1:15773-17797 GCA_013213915.1 Planctomycetota bacterium | reverse complement strand
TCATCGGGCTGTACATCGAGGCCTGGAATCTCGCGTCCACACGGAAGGATCTACGCAAGTACGTCATCACCACATTCCGTGATCTCTACACCCCGTTCGCCGACCAGGTCGCTGATCTCGTCCGCAGAGGACGTCGACACGGCCAGTTCGCCGGACACCGCCCATCCGACGTTGCGTCGCTGATGCTCGCGACCGTGGACGGACTCGCCTACCAAGCGCTATTTATCCTCGATCCCAAGGAGCTGCCGCGCATGGCACGTCGCGCAGAGCGGCTCCTCTTTCAAGGTCTTGAAGCTCGCCCATGAAACGCAATGTCGCTCTCACCGTGATAAGCGTCCTCGTCGTCGGTAGCTGCGCTGCGCCGCTACATCTCGACGAAGGGGCGTACCGCTCGCGCACCTACGACGCGCCGGGGGAAGCCGCGCCGGTTCCCCCGCCTCCCAAGCCCGCAGTGGACGCTTCGCCGATGCGCGGCGTGTCCCTCGGGCAAGCGCGCGAGTTGGCGCTCCTGCGCAACCACACCGTGCGAGCAGCGGCCGCGACCGTCGCTTCTGCGCGAGCCGCGATCGCGGAGGCTCGCGCCGCGTTCCTCCCGACGCTCTCCGGGTCGATCACACGAGCGCATTACAGAGAGTCGAGCGAGGTCACCATCCCGGGCATCACGACGTTCACCGTGACCCCGTCGCAGCAAACGACGGGGACGGCCCAGCTCGCCGTATCCCTCTTCTCCGGCGGCCGCGACTGGGAAGAGGTCAAGGCCGCGCGCGCCGCCTTGACGACACAAATTCTCGACGAGCGGTCCGTGCGCCAGCAGCTCCTCTTGGAAGTGACGCGAGCGTGGTACCGGCTTCACGAGGCCACGGCGCAAGTGCAGGTCTCCCGCGACCAATTCACCGCGAGCGCGCGGCAACTCGAAGACGCGAGAAACGTCGTAGCGGCGGGACGTGCCACCAAGGACTCCGAGCTCACCGCCAAGGTGGAGGTGCTTAGATCCAGGCAAGAGGTCCTCGTTTCTGAGAACGCGGTCGTTCATGCTCGACGGGTCATCAATGTGCTCTTGGTCCGTAGCCTCGACGCCGAGACGTCCCTCGACGAGCCACCGGCGTTCCGCAAGGTCCAACTCGACAACGCCCATCTCGTGGCGATGGGACGCGAGCACAACCCGTCGCTCCTCGCATTCCGTAGCCAGCGGATCGCCCTCGGGCATCAGCGTGAATCGGTGCTCCGTTCGATCACGCCCGAGATCGTCGGTGCGTTGGGCGCCAGCTACAACTCCTTCAAGCAAGCGACGGGGTACAGCACCAACTACAGCGCCCTGTTGGTAGCGCAGTGGACACCCATCGATGGAGGGCGGCGCATCGGCCGGCTGCAGCAGATCCACGCCGACCTCATCGCGCTTCGTGAACGAGAACTGCAAGCGATCCAGGACCTGGACCTCCGCATCGAGCGCACGCTGCTGGATATCGCAGAATCCGAGTCGGCGGTCGAGCTCGCGCACCAGAGCATCTCCGCGTCTACCGAAAACTATCGCATCGTCTCGGAGCGCTTCCGCAACGGGAAGGTCACCACGCGCGAACTCCTCGAGGCACAGACAACCCTCAGCAGTTCCCGTTTCGTGCTCAACCAGGCCCGGTTCGGACACCTCACTCTGCTCGCCGCACTCGAAGCACAGATCGGCGTCGAACAGGCCGACTGGGTGACCTACGAAGGAGAAGGAAAGTGATGCGAACTCTCACCATCACGATCATCGCGGTGCTCGTCCTGCCGACGTCGCCGCTCGTCGCACAAGGTGGCGCCACGACAGCCGTCGAAGCGCGCATCCGCGCTGCTCGCGAGATCGACGTCTCGGCGCAGGCTGCTGGCGTCGTCGTGGCGTGTCCCATCGAGCGAAACACGCTCGTAGAGAAGGGCGCTGTGATCCTGGAAATCGACCCGACGTTTCACCGCATCGCGGTGAGCGGGGCACAGGCTCGTGTTCGCAAGGCCGAATCCGACCTGCGGCGAAGCAACAACATCTACAAGGA
>JABSRK010000034.1:0-15763 GCA_013213915.1 Planctomycetota bacterium | reverse complement strand
CCTGCAGCTGGCCTCCCAGGAACTTGAACGCGAGATGCGCCTCAAGCGCGGCGACAGCACCTCTGACGCTGCGATCGATCGGCTCCGCGCCGCGCAGGCCTCTGCGAAAGCCGCCGTCGACGGCGCGCAGGCCCTGCTCGACGATGCCAGGGAGCGCCTGGAACGGTGTTCGGTGAAAGCGCCGGAGTCCGGGCTCGTCAGCGAACTGTGGCCCGAGGCGGGAGAGACCGTGGCCGTCGGCACTCCCATCGCGCGCGTGCTCACCGTTCAGGACCTCGTCGCGGAGGCCTTCCTCTCCCCCGACGAGGTCGTCCGGGTGAAACGTGGCCAGGAGATCCGGGTCGCGATCGACCTGCCCGAGCCCACCACGATCACCGGACGTGTCCGCGAGGTCGCCGGCGCGGCGACAAACCGCGTCTACCGCATTCGCGTCGCCCTCATCAAACCACCCCCTGGCGTACTCGCCGGGTTCTCCGCCAGGATCCTGATTCCGGGGAGCAAACGATGAAGCGCGCACCGATCGCGATCGCGGCGACGGCGATCGCGCTTCTGTCCGGCTGCGACGACGCGACCGGGAACGCGCCAGGCGGCGTCACGCGATCGCCCGTACGTGTCACTACGGTGCTGGTGAAAGAGCGAACCGATCCGGTCGAGGTTCGTCGTTCCGCAACGCTGCGGAGCCGTGTAGACGTGCGGCTCGCCACCGAATCAGCCGGCCTCGTCGTGTCGCGCCCGATCCCGGCCGGCACCCGTGTCGCCAAAAACGCAATCGTTGTCAGGCTGTCCGACACCGCCGAACGTGCGGCCCTCACCGCGGCCCGAGCACGCCTGGCCGGTCTCGCCCGTGAGGGCGTGTCGCTTGCTGAACGGCAGACGGCCGCCGCCGCCGTTCAGCAAGCCGAAGAGTTGCTCCGCATGCGAACGGTGCTCGCCCCTGCCGCCGGAACCCTGGACGGCTACGACATTGAGGAAGGGGACTACGCCGTCCCGGGCGCTCACGTCGGACGCCTCGTTGATCCGTCGCGGCTATGGCTGATCGCGAATGTCCTGGAAAATGAGATCCTCGGAGTTGAGCCGGGCGCCGCAGTGTGGATCGAGGTCCCCGCGGGGCCCGATACGCGCTTCCCTGGCAAGGTCATCCGTCGCGGCTCGGCGGCGCTCCCCGGCACCGGTCAGTTCGAGGTCGAGATTGACGTCGACGCCGATGCGCGCCTGCTACCGGGCTTCATCGCGACCGTGGGAATCCCCTTGAAGGGGACCCGGGCGAGGCGACTCATCCCTCGTGACGCGGTCTTCCAACGTCACGGTACGTGGCGCCTGTTCGCCGTGATGGAGGACGATGGCACGGCACGTGCCAGAGAGCGTACGGTCCGCGTCCAATCCGTACCCGGGCACCCCGAGCTCGTGGACCTCACGGCCGGCGTCGATACGGGCACACGCATCATCGTCCGGGGTCGCATCGGCATCGTCGACGGCGACCCCCTGCGCATCGAAGACCGATAGCGGCTGACGGTTCGATTTCATGTCTATCCCCGAGTTCAGCGTCAAGAACCGCATCCTGGTGAACCTCGTGTTCCTCCTCTGCGGGATGATCGGGCTCCTGGCTTACAACGCCACCGTCATCGATGTGTATCCGGATGTGTCTTTCGACCTGGGCTCGATCCTGGTGGCGTGGCCTGGAGCGTCGCCGGAAGAGATCGAGTCGGGCATCACGCGCAAGATCGAGGAAGAGATCCTCGAAACGAAGGGCGTCAGTCGCATCGTCTCCAACTCGGAGCGCAACCGAACCCTCATCGACGTCAAGTTCCTCGAGAAGCTGTCGAACGAGGAGTTCGATTCCGCATTCGCGGATCTCCGCGCGCGCGTCGAGCGCGTCAACGACCTCCCGGAAGGCGCCGAGAAGCCGATCGTCACCAAGATCTCCGTCAGCGAGCTGTATCCCTTACTGCAGGTCGTCGTGGTGTCGGACGGCCGCCACCCGCAGTCGGTCACGCGAGAAGTCGCCAAGAACCTCCGCGAACGGCTCCGTCGGGTGGACGGAATCCAACGCGTCTCCAACATCGGCATCCCTGAGCTCGAGTGGCGTGTGCGAGTCCGACGCCAAGCGCTCGATTCAACGGGGCTGACGCTGCTCGAGGTATCCGAAGCAGTCCGCGCGCGGCACAAGAACGTCCCCGCCGGTACGACACGAGGCGGCGAGGAAGAACTGGCCGTCGCGGCAACGGGAGAGGTGCGGACGCGCGAGCAGCTCCTCGACATTATCGTCGGACACAGGCCAGGCGCGCCTCCGGTCCGCCTGCGCGAGATCGCTGACGTTTCCGCGGGTCTCGAGCGGCTCAAACACATCAACCGCTACAACGGGCGCCCGTGCATCAACCTCAGCGTAGCGAAGGAGAAAGGCGCCGACTCCATGTCGGTCCGCGAGAAGATCGACGTCGCCATCTCGGATTTCCTCACCACCGAGGGTGTTCCCGAGGGCCTCCAGGTCGAGACAGCCATCGACACGACCAAGATCCTGGACCGACGCATTAGCGTCCTCGTCGACAACCTCCTGTTCGGCATCGTCCTGGTGTTCCTCGTGTTGTGGCTGCTCATCGGTGCACGTAACAGCCTGCTGGCGATCATCGGCATCCCGTTCTCGTTCCTGGTGGCGTTCGCGGTCCTGAATCAGTTCGGGATGACCATCAACGCCATCAGCCTGTTCAGCCTGATGCTCGTCTCGGGCATGGTCGTCGACGACGCCATCGTCGTGCTGGAGAACATCTACCGACGCGTTGAGCGCGGCAATCCGCCCAGAGAGGCGATCATCGAGGGTACGCGCGAGGTCTTCTGGCCCGTCGTCACGAGCAGCGTCACGACGTGCGCAGCGTTCCTCCCCATGCTGCTCATGGAGGGCGTGACCGGCGAGTTCATGAGCATCATCCCCAAGACAGTGATCACGGTGCTGGTGGCTTCGTTGCTCGAGTGCCTGATCATCCTCCCGGCTCACTACGTACACTTCGGGAGCCGCAAGCCTCAGAAAGGCCCGCGCGTCGCGGTCACCCGCGCCCTGCGCGCACTCGAGCGGACGTACGTCCGCTCCCTCGGCCCGGTGATCAAACGTCCGCTCATGGTGTTCGCCATCGTCATCGCGATCACCGGGCTCGCGGGCTGGCTCGCGACGGACCTGCCCGTCGAACTGTTCCCGTCGGACTTCCAAGCCTTCTTCTGCAACGTCTACGCCGATCCGGAATACGGGCTGCAGGCGACGTCCGAAGCCCTGCGCGAGGTCGAAGCGCTCGTGCAGGAACTCATGCCCGACCAGGTGGAGTCCTTCACGACCTCCGTCGGAGTCGCGTTCACGGACGACAACCAGATTCTGCTCAAACCGAGCGTGGGACAACTCCTCGTGTACGTCGCGGAGAAACCGGACGTCGATGCCAGCGCGGTCATCTCTGAGGTCAGGAGACGCATCCAGCCATTGCTCGACGGCAAGGGCCAGCACCAATTCCGACGCATCTTCGTGGACGAGTTCAACGACGGGCCTCCCACCGGCAAGCCGGTCGCGGTGCGGGTCGCAGGCCCAAACTACGACGAGAACAAGGCCATCGCTCGCCAGATCCAGGACTTCCTCAAGTCCCTCGACGGCGTGCATACCGTCGCCGACAACCTGGACGAAGGGCCACGCGAGGTACGCGTCACACCGCGTCCCGTCGCGCTGGCACGTGCGGGCGTTCGCTTCGATCGCGTTGCGCGTTGCGTCTTCGTCGCAAACGAGGGATGGGATCTGGGCGACGTCCTGCCCGAAGGCCGGGACGAGGAAGCGAGGTTGCGGGTCCAACTGCGCGAGGAAGACCGGCGCAACCCGGCCGACCTGATGCTGCTCAAGGTGCGCGGGCCCAACGGACGCGCCATCCCGTTGGCTGAGGTGGCAAATCAGGAAACGGTCCGCGGTCCAGCCTCCCTGTACCACTACGACGGCGACCGCGTCGTCCTCGTGACCGCCGATGTGGACAAGTCCAGAACCGATAGCACCACCGTCAACGAAGCGGTCATGCGCGAGTTCGAGGGCATCGAGAAGGCCCACCCCGACGTGAGCCTGTTCTTTGGCGGCGAGTTCGAGGAGACACGGAAGTCCTTCGACAGCCTGAAGAAGGCGTTCCTGGTGGCCATCGTCCTCATCTTCACGATCCTCGCGGCTCAGTTCCGTTCCTACACCGCACCCATCGTGATCATGTCGGTGGTCCCCTTCTCCTTCGTCGGCGTGATCCTCGGGCTCGTTCTGCTCGGATTCCCCTTCACGATCCTCGCGTTCATCGCCATCGTCGGCCTGTCAGGGGTCGTCGTGAACGACTCACTCGTCCTGCTGGATTTCATCAGGCGACACCATCGCGAGTCCGGCGACTGCGCCGCCGCGGTGCGCGAGGGATGCCGCCTGCGCATGCGCGCCGTCCTCCTGACGACGGTGACGACGGTGTTCGGCCTGCTCCCCATGGCCCTCGGGCTCACGGGACACAGCAAGATCTGGACGCCATTCGCCGCCACCATCACGTTCGGGTTGGCGCTGGCCATGTTCCTGACGCTCTACGTCGTCCCCGCCGTTTACGTGGCCATGTACCGGAACAAGCAATTCACGGACACAGGGGCGACGACATGATCACCTACGATCCTCCGGTCTGGCGCCCGCCGTCCGAGGCCAACAGTCTCATCCTGCAGGTCACCCTTGGGTGCTCATTCAACCGGTGCAGCTTCTGTTCCATGTACCGCACCAAGGAGTTTCGCGTTCGAGAACTCGTCGACGTCCTCGACGAGATCGATCTCATGGCGGTCGGCGCGCCGCAGATCCGACGAGTGTTTCTCGCCGACGGTGACGCACTTGTCGCACCGACCGATCACCTGATCGAAGTCCTTGATCGGCTGTACGCCCGCTTCCCGGACCTGCAACGGGTTTCGTCCTACGCGTTACCCGTCAACTTCCTCCAAAAGACCGACGCGGAACTTGTCCGCCTCCGTGAGGCCGGCCTCAAGCTCCTCTTCTACGGAATCGAGTCCGGGTCACGGGAAATCATGCGCAGGATCACCAAGGGCGCCACACCCCAGATCATGATCGAGGGCATCACCCGCGCTCGGGCGGCCGACATGAAGGTCTCCGCCACGGTCGTCCTCGGTCTCGGCGGTACGACCCATTGGAAGGACCACATCGACGGCACGGTCCACCTCGTCAACCAGGTCCCTCTCAACTTCCTCTCCACCCTCCAACTCGGCCTCGATTCCTCGGTCGAAGCCGAGTTCATGCACAAGTTCCGAGAGCCCTTCACCTGGCAGGACGACGCAGGCCTCCTCCGCGAACAGCGCCGACTCGTCTCTGGTATCGATCCTCCGCGCCCGGTCATCTTCCGCTCGAACCACGCGTCGAACGCGTTGCCGCTCAAGGGCACGCTGCCGAAAGACCGGGACCGCATCGTCGCGACCCTCGACGCAGCGCTCGACGGCGACGTCCCGCTGGTCCCGCCGCAATGGCGGGCATACTGACGACCTGCGCAGATCCGCGATCAGAGCAGCTCGTCATAGACGCTTGCGTGGGCGCGGGCGCAAGCGCCCCACGAGTAGCCAGCGGCGCGAACCCTCGCGCAAGCAGCGAGGGCTTCAGCCTGAGCGGGGTCCTGAAGGAGGCCGTTGAGCGTCGATGCGAGATCGGTCGCATCGCCGGTTTCGAAGGAGAGCCCCGCGTCGCCGACGAGCTCTCTGAGCGCGGGGTCCTTGGAAGTCACGACGGGGCGGCCGCAAGCCATGGCCTCGAGCGCAGGGAGACCGAAGCCCTCCAGTCGTGAGGGGAGAACGAGACACACCGCCTCCCGATAGAGATCAGGGAGATCTTCGCGGGCAGCGTAGCCTGCGAGCAGCAGCCGGCCCTCGGCCTGCGTGCCCACGACGGGTGCCCGCAGGGTCGTCTCGTCCATGCGGGCGTCGCCGCACACTACGCAGTGGAGGTCCTCGTGAATCTCGGCGAGGGACGCGAAAGCGCGAACGAGGACGAGCGGGTCCTTCCGCTGACGGACCGTACCGACCCAGAGCAAGTACGGCACTCCGTCGGGGATGCCGTAGCGCGATCGCTTGAGCGGGATGCCTTCCGGGCGGAAGTCCGGGTCCACGCCGTGGTGGATGACACGGATGCGAGGCTCGCACCGAGGCTCGAGTTCTATCAGCGCAGCGCGCGTCGCGGACGACGGAACGATGATCCGCTTGGCCGCGCGCACGGCGTGAAAGAGCCGCAGGCGGTTCCGAGAGAGGCGTCCCTCGAACCCCGGATCGCCCCGGGACGGGACGTCGTGGATCGTCGCGACGCGCGGCACCACAGCCCGCAGCGGAATCGCGGCGACCGGAGCGTGCAGGAGCGAGACCCCAAGCCGCTTCAACGCGCGCGGCAGCGCCGTCTCGCGCCACCCCAACCTGGGCAGGATCGACGGCACTGATACGACGCGCGCGGGTTCGCGCACCACCGGCACGGGGCGGCCGGGTCGCGTGAGGATCAGGAACTGCTTCTCCGGCGCCGCGTCCGGCAAGTGTTCGGCCAGTCGGCGCGCATACCGCTCGACGCCGGTCTCCGGCGTCGCTTCGAGACACGAGAGGTCGAGTCCGATCACCGCGGACACGCGAGAACCTCCTTCAGAAAACGAGACGCCGGCTCGAGCGACGGAAGCAAGTGGTCCGGCGACGTCTCGGCGAGCATATCGAGCGCCATGTTACCCGTTGCGACGGCCACGGCGACCACACCGCCGACCCGCGCCGCCTCCACATCTCGCTCGGTATCGCCGACGTAAAGCGTTCGCTCCGGCGCAAAGGCCCCGTAACCAGCCTCTGCGGCGCGGCGGCGGGCCAGACGCATCAGCTCCGACCGATCCGCGTGGTCGTCTCCGAAAGCGCCGAGCGGGAAGCGGCGGAACAGATCGTCTCGTCCGAGCTTGATCTCGGCACCGCGACGCACGTTGCCGGTGACCAGGCCGAGGAACACGTCCTCCCGGGCATCGAGGGCGGCGACGAGCTCCTCCACCCCTGGCAGCGCCAGCGGCGGGCTCTGCGCCACCTCCACCTCGAGGTGCTCCAGATAGCGACCGATGCAGTGGGCAAAATCGGTCGCAGGCGCGCCCACGGCGGCCAGCCCATCGCCGAGGATCTCCGGGTCGGTGCGTCCGTGAAACCGCATGCCATCGAACACCCCCGCGCGCCCGTAGAGCTCCAGGAAAGCGCGATCCAGGCTCCGACGCCCGAGTCCGCACGGCCGCAGGAGCGTCCCGTCGATGTCGAAGAGAACCAGCGATGGCATCATGGACGCGAGCGTGCTCCGTCGTGGAGGGCAGACCAAGCGATGTCGTGCGACTGGACTTGCAGCGATCCGCGTGGGCTGACAAGTGCGGGAACTCGTTTCATTGGAACGTGCGAGCGCGAAGAAGCGACCGTCTGCCCCCGGAGACACCACTCAAGGCAGGATCCTAACCGAGGGCCGGGAATGGCAAAGCGAACGAGGAGCACGCACCGACGCATGGTGACTCGGACGGTTCTCCTCCTCGGTCTGGCCGCCGCCGTGGCGGGATTGGTCCTGCCGTGGGCGGAGATCGATCCTGAGGCATACGGACTGCTCGAAGACGCCCTCAGCAGCCTCGGTCTCATTCCCCAGGCGGGACAACCCGTGCGGGGATACGAAATCCCCTGGCGCATCCGCGAGGAGACCGGACGCGCCGGCGTCGCCACGGCGCTCGTCATACGGGACCTCGGCCGCGGACGACTGGATCGCGCCGCCGCCCGGGCGCTATTCGGCGAACGGATCGAGAGCTCCTGGGCGCCCATGGTCTTGCTACCCGCCAGCCTCGCCCTCCTTCACGCGCTCCTCGGACTGGCGCTGCGACGCCCGGCGACGTTGCTCTGGTCGTGGCTCGCACTCATCGACCTGATCGTCACCGGCGCCTGCGCCCTGGGCTACGTACGGGCGCTGGATGCCCGCGCCGGCACGCCGCTCATCGTCCACGCCGGGGTCCCGGTGACGCTGGCTGCCATGGTGCTGCTCCTGGTCGGCGCGCTCCGCGCCTCCCGCCGCTGAATCGGAAATCCCGCGCAAGAAGCAACCAAAAGGCTCATCCACGCCGGGTACTGCCGCCGATAGCGAACTGGAGGGAGGACTCGAGATGCCCACGACCCGGCACACAGGGCAGACGGCGAAGCAAGCGACCGGCGCCGCCGGCCGCCGCATCCACCAGCGCGTGGAATGCGAGCTCGTCGCTGGCTTCAGCATCGCAGCCACCGGCCAGACCGGCACCGCACGGTGCGTCAACATCGGCCTGGGCGGTCTCCGCGTGGACTTCCCGGTGGAGATCGCGATCCCCGCCGAGATCGCGTTGCAGATCCAGGTGCCCGGTGAAGACCCGATCGACGCCAAGGGCCGGGTCGTGTGGACCGTGACGGACCGGATCGACAGTCCCTACCCGACCGGGCTCCAACTCCAGGAGTTGCCGGATGCGGAGCGGCGTCGGCTGTATGACCTGGTCGGCCGCCTGACGGGCTGAGCCCGTCCGCCGGTCGCCTATCCCCCCTTCGCGTCAGCCGATTCCGGAGCCGACTCGAGCCCCAGACCCGCCACGACATCACCGCGCCCGTCGAACAATGGCGTCGCTCGATCCTGGTAGCTGATCCACCGCTGGTACGGCGTCCTTGAGCCGAGGTGGTCGACGAACGCTCGGCGTACCAGTTCGGGATGGTTGTTGCGCGCTGACAGGTGCGCGAGGACCAGACACCGAAGCTCGGGCGACACCGACCGCGCGAGCGCGCGAGCCGCGTCCTCGTTGCTGATGTGCCCACGACTTCCCCCGACTCGGCGCTTCACATGCCAGGGGTACGACCCACTTGCCAGCATGCCCGGATCATGGTTCGCCTCCATGACCAAAACACTGCAGCGACCGATCGCCGCCGCCACGTGGTCGTCAACGTGTCCGAGATCGGTGAACACGCCGACAGTGTCGTCGCCGAGCCCCACCAGAAAGGCCACGGGATCGGCCGCGTCGTGGGGCTTTTGTACGGGGGTGACCTCGAGGGCACCTACCTTGAACGACGCCGTGGGAAGTTCCGGCGTCTCCTCGGTGCCGTTGAAGTGCCGCTCGGAGGCCGCGAGGGTGGCTGCTCCGATCCATGCCGGGACGCCCAGGTTACGCGCGACGACGCCGGCGTGGGAGACGTGATCGGAGTGTTCGTGGGTGACCAGGACGGCATCGACCGAGTCCATAGCGAGGCCCAGCGACGCCATCCGCGCCCGCGTCTCCTTCAGAGTCAGCCCGGCATCGACAAGCAGCGTCGTCCCGCCGCCCGTGACGAGCACCGAGTTGCCGCGGCTGCCGCTGCCCAGGACGCTGAAGTGGAGGCGTCCATCCCCAACCACGAGAGATGTTCTAACATGAC
This sequence comes from Planctomycetota bacterium, assembly GCA_013213915.1. GTDB lineage: Bacteria > Planctomycetota. The sequence goes on along the minus strand of JABSRK010000034.1, from coordinate 6,340 downwards.
GCGCCCATGGAGGCGCCCGAGTACGGACGGTACGTGACCATCGGAGGACGCACGTTCCACTTCAGCAGCCTGCACCTGCTGATCTGGGCGATCGGACTCGTGTTCGTCGGCGAGGTCGTCCTCAGCGGCGGCATCAACATGGAGGGAGGAAACCTCCTCCGCATCGGTTCGATCGAACAATACGCGTCCTGGGCGGCGGGAACGTCCGGATGGCGTTCGTTCTTCATCCCGAGCGAGTGGTGGCGTGCGTTCACCTCCATGTTCCTTCACCTCAGCATCGCCCACCTGCTGCTGAACGGGATGGCGCTGTACAACCTGGGACGACTGGCGGACCGGATCTACGGGCCGACCCGCTTGCTGCTGGTCTTCCTCGTCACCGGTGTGGCCGGCAGCGCGACGTCCGCGATCTGGAGCAACCTCAGGCACGATCCCTCCTGGGGAGCCGGCGCCAGCGGCGCCATCTGCGGCCTGCTCGGTCTGCTGCTGGCGAACATGCGGTCCCGCCCCGACCCGGCGAACCAGTACGTCGCCCGCCAGCTTCTGCAGTGGAGCCTCATGATCCTGGTCTTCGGGATCCTCGTAAAGGGGATCGACAACGCCGCGCACGTGGGAGGGTTCGTCGCCGGGTATCTGCTCGCACGGGTCTTGCAGGAGGGGTACTTCGACAACCTCCGGGGCAGCACTGAGGTCCGCATCGTGCGGGCAGCGACCGGAGTCCTCTCGGTCACCACGGTGATCGCGCTGCTCGTCGCCGGCATCGGGGCCAAGGACCGTCATGAAACGGTGACCGCGCTCGTCATCTTGAACGATGAACTCCTCTCCGTCGCGACGGGGCGCGCGGCCACGCAGATCGCGCGGACCGCCGTGGAGCGGATAGAGGTGTCCGACCCTGAGGTGGCGAAGCTCCGCGATCGAACGCTGGACCTGCTGAAGCGCGTCAACATGCGCGATCCTCAGTTCGAGTTGACCCTGGTCGAAATCCGAAACATGTTGGCGGACCGGTTCCCTGACCGGTTTTCGGATTGGAAGAGATGAGCGCCGACTCACAAGCCTGGACCGATCTCGCGGTCGGCCCGGACGCATGTCTGCGGGCGACCCATCTGGAGGACGGGGTCGTCCGTCTGCAGTACCACCTCGGCGACGAGCAGGGGACGGACAGGAGTCACGCCGTCGTCGCACGTCGGCCGGTCGATGGACCCCCACCCGTGCGCATGGACGGCGACGTGGTGGTGATCACGGACGCAGGTGGCACCACCATCGCAGAGATCCCGTCATCCGGACTCTCGAGCTCCGGGCAGCGACGAGACATGGCGTTCGTCTATCCCCACGGGGAGCGGACCTTCGGATTCGGCGAGAAGGCCGGCAAGCTCGACCATCGCGGGCGCGTGCTCCGGTTCTGGAACACCGACAGCTTCATGTACGACCGTCTCACCGATCCGGTCTACAAGTCGATCCCGTTCTGGATCGGCGTGCGCGACGGACGCGCGTACGGCGTCCTCATCGACAACCCAGGACGGATCAGCGTCGACTGCGGGGCCTGGGAGCAAGACCGCCTGCGCGTGCGCACCGAGACCGGCGCCCTCGACTTGTACGTCGTGCCGGGACCGGACCCCCTCGACGTGGTGCGCCGCTACACCGCGCTCACAGGACGCCCGGCGCTGCCGCCGCGCTGGGCGCTGGGGCTTCACCAATGCCGCTACAGCTACCACCCCGCCGCACGCGTGAACGAGGTCGCACGGGGGTTCCGCGAACACGACATCCCATGTGACGCGGTGTGGCTCGACATCCACTACATGCACGGCTATCGGTGCTTCACGTGGGACCCCGACGGGTTCCCGGATCCACAGGCGTTCATCAATTCGCTGCACGACGACGGGTTCAAGGTCGTCGTCATGATCGACCCGGGGCTGAAGGTCGAAGACACCTACCACGCATACGCGAAGGGCAGGGAAGCCGACGCGTTCGTCAAGATGCCTGACGGCAGCGAAGGCCACGGCACCTGCTGGCCGGGCCCCTGCGCGTATCCGGACTTCTTCTCCCCCGCCACGCGGGTCTGGTGGGGCGAGCTCTACCGGACGCTCGTCGAGGCTGGCGTCGATGGCTACTGGAACGACATGAACGAGCCGGCCGTCTTCGACGGTCCCGGCGGGACCTTCCCGGACGACACCGTGCACCAGACGGAGGACGGCCCCGTCGCCCACGCCGAGGTGCACAACGCCTACGGGCACGAGATGGTGCGCGCGACGCGGGACGGCATCGCGGCCATGCGTCCGGGTAAGCGTCCCTTCGTGCTCACACGCGCCGCATACGCTGGCACCCAGCGGTACGCCGCGGCATGGAGCGGCGACAACTTCTCTTCCTGGGACGACCTGAAACACGCGATCCCGATGGCGCTCAACATGTCGGCTTCGGGCTTTCCCCTCTACGGACCAGACGTGGGAGGCTTCGCGGGCGCCCCGTCGCCCGAGCTGTTCGTCCGTTGGCTTCAGGCCGCCGCACACCTCGGACTCATGCGCGTCCACACGTGCCTCGGATCGCCCGACCAGGAACCGTGGAGCTTCGGCGAGCCCTGGACATCCTGTGCACGGGAGGCCATCCGGACGCGATACCGGCTACTGGCCTACATCTACGCGATGGTGCACGACGCCGCCCGGAACGGCACCCCCATGATCCGCCCCCTGTGGATGGAATGGCCGCACATCCCCCACCTCGCGGAGCGAGAGGACTGCTGGATGCTGGGTTACGGGCTCCTCGTCGCACCCGTGCTGGAGCCTGGGGTGACTCGCCTTAACGTGTCGTTACCGCCCGGGCGGTGGCACACGTTCCCCGACGGACGACCCCTGCGCACCGACGGCTGCGAAGCAACCGTCGATGCCCCCATGGACCGCATACCCGTTCTTGCCCGGGGCGGCGCCATCGTGCCGTGGCTGGAACCCGGCCGAAACAGCGACGACACGGGGTCCGACGTCCTGCGCGTCAAGCTGTTCGCCGGCGGTCACGGGAACTTCACCCTGGTCGAGGACGCCAACGACGGTCCCCCTGACGGCGGCGGCCCGAGGCGGGACATCGCCGTGAACCTACACAGCGAATCGCTGCACCATATCGTCACCGTGGAGGCGCCGGTTGGAGAACACGTGGGGACGGTGCGCGCCCTCGACCTGGAACTGCACGGCCTGCCGGGGCCACCGGACCAGGTCATGCGTGACGGCGTGCCGGCGGCGGCGCGCAGCCATCCGGCCACCCGGGATGATCCGGACGGCTGGGCATGGGACACCGAGGTATGCAGCGTGCGCATGATCGTTCCTGTGGATGCCCTGCCGGTCCGCATCGAGTTCTCCCATCCGCCGCTACCGACGGCGGAGAGTCGTCCGGCCCTCGTCGCACGCGCGACTGATGATCCGGACGCGCCATGGCCCGAAGGAGGTGGGGTTCACCTGGCGGGCGGCGACCACGTCGTCCAGTCATCCTGGTGGGCGGCCCGCGACGTGGAGGCGATGGTCCAGGCGCGATGGACGCCACAGGTGCTGCAGGTGCGTTGCGTGGTTGCAGACGCCGACCGGGCTCAGACCGAAAACGACCAGGAGGACGGCATCAGGCTGGTGCTGGAGGTGCCCGATGGGGTGGTCCACGTTCGCATCGGGCCGGACGGCAGGAGCTGGGTCCGCGAGGACCTCTACTGGGCCCCCCACGGTCGTATCGTGGCTGATGTCCGAGCGGACGCAGGTGGGACCGTGTACCGATTCGACGTCCCGGCGGCGGTTCTCGGCCCTCCGGAGCTCGACACCGGGCTCACCTGCGGCTGCGATCTCGCGGTCCAGCACTCCGACCGGGACGGCAGCCGGGCCATCGTGGAGTGGGTGCGAGGCTACAGCGCCCCGGAGCGCCCGGGGGGCGTCCTCAAGCTGGTTTGACCGGCTGCGTCAGCACTTCCACCCCCTCTCCGGTATAAAGACGCCGCGGAACGCGCAACGGCGCATGACGTGGACACTTTCCCCGGAGCCGTCATGGACGCACTCTTCACCAACATCGTCAGCACCCTCGAGCACGTCGTCTGGGGCATCACCGTCTGGACCCCCGCAGGCGACCTCCCGTGGCTCGCCGTCGTACTCCTGGCCGTCGGCGCCTACCTCACCCTCCGGATGGCCTTCATCCAGGTCCGCAAGCTGCGGCACGCGGTCCAGATCGTCAGAGGCGACTTTGACGATCCGAGCCACGCGGGCGACATCTCCCACTTCCAGGCGCTGACGACGGCCCTGTCGGCCACGGTCGGCATCGGCAACATCGCCGGCGTCGCCCTGGCTATCCACTGGGGTGGGCCCGGCGCCATCTTCTGGATGTGGGTCACCGCCGCCTTCGGCATGTGCACGAAGTACGTCGAGGTGTCCCTGGCGATGAAGTATCGCGACTTCGACGAGGCGGGTAATGCCTCAGGCGGTCCGCAGAAGTACATCGAGAAGGGACTCGGCCGTTCCTGGAAACCCCTCGCGGTCTTCTTCGCGTTCTGCGCCATCTGCTCGTCGCTGGGCGCGGGGAACATGAACCAGATCAACACCCTCGCTCAGGCAGCCAACAACACCTGGGGCGTCCCCTTCACCATCACCGGCGCCGTCTGCGCCGTCCTGGTGGGCATCGTGATCCTCGGTGGCATCCAGCGCATCGGCAAGGTGACGAGCATCCTCGCCCCGGTCATGGCGTGCCTGTACGTCGTCAGCGCGCTCATCGTGCTGGCCATCAACGGATCGGAGATCCCGGGCGCCTTCGGGACGATCTTCTCGAACGCGTTCAACCCGACGGCCGGCATCGCCGGAACCGCCACCGGCGCCTGGTCCATGACCCTGCTCTGGGGCGTCAAGCGGGGCCTGTTCTCCAATGAAGCTGGCCAGGGATCGGCGCCCATCGCCCACGCCGCGGCGAAGACCGACACCCCGCTTCGCGAAGGCCTGGTCGCCCTGCTGGAGCCGTTTATCGACACCATCATCATCTGCACCATGACCGCCCTGGTGGTGATCACCTCCGGGCTGTGGGATGACCACGTGGACACCGAACACGAGCTGGCCCACAAGGACCTGAGCGTCATGACCTGGCCGGCCGAAGACGTTGTGCCGGACCTGCAAGCGTTCGGAGCGGCCATGGGCCGACAAGGTGACGATCCCACTATCGAGCTCGCCGGCCACAAGGGGGTCATCGATGGCTCGGTGGAAGATGAGGACGAGGTGGACGAGGTCCTCCACATCGACAAGGGCCGACCGAGCTACATAGTGCACGACGACGGGACCCGCTCCGGGGTCGTGCTGGTCAAGAGCAACGGCCCCGTCATGTTCAGCGACGCTGAACACCTGATCACCAGGGACGGCAAGCCCTTCGATGGCCCGGTCGTCGTGAACGGTGGCAGCATCGACAAGGACAGCGCCAAAGACATCACGGTCAACGCCGGGATGCTCAAGCTCGGACAGGAGCTGACCGCCGAGGCCTTCGGCAAGGCCCTGGGCGGCCCGGGACGACTCATCGTCACCCTGACCGTGCTCCTGTTCGCCCTGTCCACAGCCATCTCGTGGTCCTACTACGGCGACCGGTGCACGGAGTATCTGTTCGGGCTCAAGGGCGTCATAGTTTACAAGCTGGCGTTCCTGGGCTTCGTGTTCCTCGGCGCGATCCTGCCCTTGCAGACGGTGTGGACGTTCGGCGACGTGGCGCTCGGGATGATGACCATCCCCAACCTCATCGCCGTGGTGTTCCTGTCGCGGCAGGTGCGCCAGATGCAGGACGAGTACTTCGCCCAGGAGCACACTCCCTTCAACAAGAAGAAGTGAGGCAGGTAGATGAGCAACGGTGAGACGCGCGGAGCATGGGGGTCGAAGATCGGCTTCGTCCTCGCGGCGGCCGGCTCGGCCATCGGCCTGGGGAACATCTGGAAGTTCCCCTACATCTGCGGTGAGAACGGCGGCGGTGCGTTCGTCCTGATCTACCTCGTCTGCATCCTCGTCGTGGGTCTGCCGATCATGATCGGCGAGATCATGCTCGGGCGGTCGACTCAGAAGTCGCCGGTGGGAGCATTCGAAGCGCATGCCGGCAAACGCTCGCCGTGGAAGGCTGTCGGCGGCATGGGTGTCTGCGCGGCGTTCTTCATGCTGTCGTACTACAGCGTGGTCGCGGGATGGGCGTGTCACTACACGTGGCTGTCGATTTCGGGCGCGATCTCGGGCGCCGACGCGAACGAGGTCGGCAGCGTGTTTGGCGAGGTCTACAAGGACGGAAACCTGAACCTGTTCTGGCACGTGCTCTTCATGGCCGCGACCGCGTTCGTCGTGCTCGGCGGCATCCAGAAGGGCATCGAGCGCGG
>JABSRK010000339.1 GCA_013213915.1 Planctomycetota bacterium | reverse complement strand
GCGAGGAGGCGCGCTGCCCCAACATCGGCGAGTGCTGGGCGAGCGGAACGGCGACCTTCATGGTCATGGGTGAGGTGTGCACCCGAAAGTGCCGGTTCTGCAACGTGAAGACGGGCAACCCCAAGGGCTGGCTCGACCACGACGAACCGCGGAAGCTCGCCAAAGCCGTCGCCGCCATGGAGCTCAGCTACGTCGTCCTCACCATGGTGGACCGGGACGACCTGGAAGATCAGGGCGCCGCCCACGTCAACGCCTGCGTCGATCACGTGCTGAACGCCTGCCCCGACCTGAAGGTCGAGTTGCTCGCCGGTGACTTCCGCGCCGACGAGGACCTGATCGGCGCGCTCGCCCGCGGCAAGAGCCACGTCCTTGCCCACAACGTGGAAACCGTGGAGCGACTCACCAGGACCGTCCGCGACGCCAAGTGCGGCTACCGGCAATCCCTGCGGACGCTGGAGTTGTTCAAGAAACTGGCGCCCACCAGGCTCACCAAGTCCTCCATCATGCTGGGGCTCGGCGAGACGGACGACGAGCTCCGCCAGACCCTCGCCGACCTGCGCGCCGTCGAAGTCGACATCGTCACCCTCGGCCAGTATCTCCAACCCTCGCCCCGGCACCTGCCCGTGGTCGAGTACGTCGCGCCCGAGATCTTCCACTCCTGGCGCCTCGTCGCCGAGGAAATGGGGTTTCTCTTCTGCGCGTCAGGACCCCTGGTCCGCTCTTCGTACAAGGCAGGTGAGCTCTTCACCGAGCAGTACCTGAGGCAACAGGACGTCGCCGCAACTGGAGGATCTGCCCATGCCTGAACAGCTTCTCTCCGTTCTCGGCACCGACGGCGCGGTCAAGAAGAAGGACCGGCCCGAGCTATCCGACCAGGACCTCCTCCTGTTGCACGGCACCATGGTGCGCACGCGGAAGCTCGACGAACGCGGCATGCTTCTGCAGCGGCAGGGTCGCATCGGGTTCTATCTCCCGGCGTTCGGCGAAGAAGCCGCACACATCGGATCGGCCTTCGCGGCCGAACAAGACGACGTGATCGCGCAGTCGTACCGGCAGCCCGGCATCGCCCTCCTGCGGGGCGTCAGTGCCGAGACCATGCTCGACAACTGTTTCGGCAACGCCGAAGACATCGTGAAGGGGCGCCAGATGCCCGTTCACTATTCGTTCAAGGACGCCGGCATGATCTCCATCTCGTCCCCCATCGGGACCCAGATCGTGCAAGGCGCCGGCATCGCCCACGCCATGAAGATCAAGCGGGACGGCCGGGTGTGCATCACGTTCTTCGGCGACGGCGCCACCTCGAGCAACGACTTCCACTGTGGCCTGAACTTCACCGGCGTGTCCGATGCACCGTGCATCTTCGCGTGCATCAACAACCAGTGGGCGATCTCGGTCCCCATCGCCAAACAAACCGCATCACGCTCCATGGCATCCAAGGCAGCCGCGTATGGCATGCCCGGGTACCTGGTCGATGGAAACGACGTGCTCGCGGTCTACGAGGCCACGCGCCAGGCCGTCGAACGCGCGCGGAGCGGATTTGGCCCCACCCTGCTGGAGTTCCTGACCTTCCGCATGGGCCCCCACAGCTCGTCCGACGACCCGAGCCGCTATCGTCCAGCCGAACTCGAGTCGGAATGGGAAGCCAAGGACCCGATCGAGCGCTTCGAAGCGTTCCTCCTGCGTGAAGGCCTGCTCGACGAGGACGCGGTCAAGGCCATCCACGCCGAGGCGGAGGCGGAGATGTCGAAGGCGGCGAAGGCGTCCATGGTGAAGCCGGCGCCGAGCATCGACAGCATGTTCGACGATGTCTACGCCGAGCTTCCTGCGCACCTCGCAGAGCAGCGAGAGCAGCTTCGTTCCGAGGGCGGCGATCACGCGGTGGACGCGGACGCCGCGTTCCCACTGTAATGCGGGGAAGACTCGATGTCTGAGATGACACTCCTGGGCGCCGTCACCACGGCGCTGCGCGAAGAGATGGAGCGCGACGACAACGTCGTCCTCCTCGGTGAGGACATCGGCGTCAACGGCGGCGTCTTCCGGGCGACAGAAGGGCTGCACGCCCAGTTCGGTGACGATCGCGTCATCGATACCCCGCTGGCGGAATCCGGCATCGTCGGCACGGCCGTCGGCATGGCGCTCCACGGGTTGAAGCCGGTCCCCGAGATCCAGTTCTCCGACTTCATCTTCCCGGCGTTCGACCAGATCGTCTCCGAGCTGGCCAAGATGCGTTACCGGTCCGGCGGCGAGTTCCAGTGTCCCATGGTGATCCGCACGCCTTACGGCGGCGGCATCCGTGGCGGGCACTACCACAGCCAGTCCCCCGAGGCCTACTTCTGCCACACGCCCGGACTGGTCGTGTGCACGCCGTCGACCCCTGAAGACACGAAGGGCCTGTTGAAGTCCTGCATCCGCTCGGATGACCCGGTGTTGTTCTTCGAGCCGAAGCGGATCTACAGAACGGTCAAGGGTGAGGTCCCGGACGACCCGGACTTCACCGTGCCCATCGGCAAGGCTCGGGTAGCCCGGGCCGGTAGCGACGTCACCGTCATCTCGTGGGGCGCCATGGTCCACACGTGCACCGACGCAGCGAACCTCGCCGCAGAGGAGGGCATCGACGTCGAGATCATCGACGCGCGCACGCTCCTCCCCCTCGACGAGGAGACCCTCCTCGAATCCGTGAAGAAGACGGGCAAGCTCGTCGTCGCGTCCGAAGCCACCCGCTTCTGTGGTGTCGCATCCGAGATCTCCGCCATCGTCGCGGAGAAGGCGATCGAGTACATGGAAGCACCGATCGTCCGCATCACCGGCTTCGACACGCCGTTCCCCTACGCCCTCGAGCACGTGTACATGCCATCACCGCAACGCGTGCTGCAAGGCATCAAGAAGGTCGCCACCTTCGATTTCTAAGGCCAGAGATGACTGTCGATTTCAAGCTACCGGACATCGGTGAAGGCGTGGCGGAGGGCGAGATCGTCCGCTGGATCGTCAACGAAGGAGACGCGATCACAGAAGACGATCCCATGGTCGAGGTGATGACCGACAAGGCGACGGTCGAGATCACGTCCCCCGTCACCGGATCGGTCGCCAAGATCCTCGTGGAAGAGGGCGCGGTCGTCCCCGTCCACTCGGTGATTGTCCAGCTCGAATCATCGGACGACGCAGGCATCCCCGCACCGGCCGCCGCGCCGGCCCCTTCCCCGTCGCCCGCACCCGCGGCCCCTGCGCCTGCTTCATCTGCACCAGCGCCCGCTTCATCTGCACCCGCGGCACCCGCCTCGGGCAACAGGGGCGGCAAGATCCTCGCCGCCCCTGCAACCCGCAAGCTCGCTCGTGAATCAGGCATCGAGCTCGCCGCGGTCACCGGCAGCGGACCCCGCGGACGCGTCACCAAGGCGGACGTCGAGGCGTATCTCCAGGCCGGCCCCGCCGCATCCGGCGCCGCCCCTGCATTTCAGCCACGCACCTTCGCGCCGGGCGGCACCGAGGTCATCCCCTACCGCGGCATCCGCAAAGCCACCGGCGATCAGATGGTGCGGTCCATGTACACGGCGCCCCACTTCACGTACGTGGATGAGATCGACATGACCCAGCTGTACGCCCTCCGCAAGGAAGCGGCTGCAATGGGCGCCGAAAAGGGCGTCAAGGTCACGTTCCTCCCCTTCATCATCAAGGCGCTGTGCTCGGGAATCCGTCGCCACCCCTCCGTCAACGCGGAACTCAAGGAAGACGAGGGGAACATCGTGGTCAAGCACGACATCCACGTCGGCATCGCCGCGGATACGGACAACGGCCTGATGGTCCCGGTGGTGAAGCACGCGGACAAGCTCGGCATGATCGAGGTCGCCGCCGAGATCCAGCGCCTGACGGAGGCCGCGCGCGCGGGCAGGGCGTCCCGTGACGAGCTCACCGGCTCGACCATCACGATCACGT
>JABSRK010000338.1 GCA_013213915.1 Planctomycetota bacterium | reverse complement strand
CGGCTCCTCCAGTGACGGATACGTCAACAGGAGCAGCATCATCCAGGTGATGAGCCCGTCCACCTCGCCCTTGCCCTCGGGGCCCATGGTGCGGAACAGGGCCACGCCAACGAGCAACGTGATGACGAATCCCGCCCCCTTGGTGGCGATCGTCCCGACGATGGTGCGGATGACGCTCACGGTCACGTGAATCGTACGTTAAAGTTACGGACGATGCGCATCGGTGCAGCACTCAGCGTCCTCGTGTGGGGCGCGGTCCTCGGCCTGCTCGGCTGGTTCTTCCACGACATGTACGAGCAGCGGCTCGAGGAGAAGAAGCTCCGCGAGTCCCTCGCACGGCTCACCGAGGAGACGCCCTGCGCGCGCATCCTCGTCCATGCGGCCGACGTCAACGCCGACACCGGGAAGACCGAGATCTCCATGTCCTGGCTCGACACCGACGCGAACTGGAAGAGACTCCCGGGGACGGAGATGAAGAAGCTCAAGGTCGTCGGAAAAGAGGCCTACTTCGACAGCTACCAGATCATCTTCGGTTCCGAGAACGTTCAGGAAGGCGACCCCCTTCGGGGCAAGACCCTCACCGTGTTCGCGCGGGCCTACGGCAGCGACCAGAAGCCCTCCGATGGCACGCCTCTGAACATGCCCGCCGACGTGCTGGGAGTAGCCGAGGCCGGCGGCGAGCTCATTCCCCCCGCGTTTCGGCAGGGAGACGGAGCCCCCACGGAGGTCGAGCTACGCCTCTGGTCCCGGTTCTGGGAGCTCTGCACCGACCCGGAAGCCGCCGAGCGGGAGGGGGTCCGCACCGTGCAAGGCACGGCCGTCCACAAGCCCCTGCAGCCGAAAATGGAATACCGGCTCAGCATCAACAACCAGGGTCAGATCTTCCTCGACGGGCCATTGCCGCCCGATGACTTCATCGGGCAGTAGGCGTCGAGGCCCCGGAGCAGACCCGCGCTCCTCACGCCTCACCGGGAAGCGCGGAATCGGGCCCCCTTCGTTCCCTCCGTCCGGCGAACCGGCGGCCGGTGTATGGGATCAAACCCGCGCCCCGGCGTTGGTTCTCTCGTCGAGACGTTCAATCACGCACCCCATTCCTGCCGAAGACAGTCATGGGGGAATAGATCGTGACCAATTTCATACTGAAGATGGCCGTCGTGCTCTGCGTGACGGGAGTGGCGAACGCCCAGGCGTTCTCGTTGACCGGAACGCCTCTGCACGCCGGAGGGACGTTCTCACTGTCGGTCACGGGCGGACCGGCCAACCAGGTGTGGCACATCGGCTTCGACGCCGTGGGAGGACCAACACCGACGTCCATCGGTACGTTCGACCTCGGATTCTCGTCGCGGTTCTTCATGGTCCCGTGGCTGCAGCTCGACGGTTTCGGCAACGGAAGCATTACGGGGCCCGCGGGCACCGCTCTACCCGGCGACGTGATCCACGCCCAGGCCGCCGCGAACGACCCTTCGAGCGCGACCGGAGCCAAGATCTCCTCGGCGTTCATCGGCGGCGTCCACGCACAGACACCTTCGGGAACTCCCACCAACCTCGTCCTCGGGGACGACGATTCGACGCTCATCGACATGGGGATGGCGTTCCCGTTCTACGGAACCACCTGGACCGCATGCCACGTGGGCAGCAACGGATTCCTCACGTTCGGCGGTAGCAACTTCGACCCGAGCGAGCAGATCAGCGACTTCATGGCCGGACTGCCAAAGATCGCGGTTCTGTGGGACGACCTGTCCCCTCAGATTCAGGGAACGGTGCACTTCGAGACCGGCGCTGGCTGGCTCCGCGTCGTGTGGACCGGCATCCCGCAGTTCTACGTCCTCGATGACAACTCGGCCGAACTCACCATGTGGGCCGACGGCCGCGTCCAGTTGCACTGGCCCCACGTGGAACTCGCTGACGGGATGGTGGGGCTGGGACCCGGGTCCTGGCAGGGCACCCCAACATTCGCGAACTTCGACAGTGACGCAGCCCACGGCTGGACCACGGGCGCAGGGCCGATCTTCGAGCAGTTTCTCCCCCTCTCCAAGCCGTTCGACCTGCACGGCGACTGGGTGACGTTCTTCCCGGTTCCCGCCGGCGGCTACTACTGGGTACGCTGATGACATCCTGAGAACGCGCGGCCATCCCCTGTGCCGCGCAGCTTCTCTGGGATTCGGGTCCCCCGGGGGCGTAGAATTGAGAACAGTGGCCTCTCCGTGCCGCAGTTCCTCTGGTCACGCACCGCCGACCAGACCACGTCATGAGAATCATCGCCCTCCTCCTCGTCGCCGCTTCCCTTCCTTCTCAGTCGGCGACACCGTGCGCTCCGCCAGGACCCACCGAGCCCCAGCTCGAAATTGAAGCGGATCTGGGGACTGGACTGCAGTGGTACTGCCCGACTGCATCCGACAACCTGTTCGTCATCGCCGCGCGGATGCGGCTGCGCGCGCTTCAGGGTTCGTGGTGCACGGTGATCCCGCGCACGTATATTGCGGGGACTGGTTCGATCGCAGACCAGCTGCGGGCCACCTACCCGTGGCTCGGGCTCCCCACGCCCGTCGACCCCGCCACCCTCGTCCCGGCGTGGGCCGGACAGCCGGACCTCGTCGTCGATCCTGCGCGCGTGTGGTGGTTTGTGTGGAACGGCGTGTTCGATCCTGTCACCGGGCTGTTGTCGAACGACGCGGTGCGGGACCTCTACGTACCCATCCTCGCAGACCCACTGACTACGACACACAACACCCGCATCTGGGACGCCAGGCCGACGGGCTGGCTGGCGGATCAGAGCGGTTACGGAATCGGTCCGACGATCTCAGGGGTGTGGAACGGCACCCTGTTCCTTCCCGCAGTGACGGGTGACCCGCGGTTGTTCAGCACGGAGGGGATCTGCCGCCTCTCGATCCTGCTGCAGGCACCGAGCGTCGACCAGGCGAACCAATTTCTCGAGAGTCCGGATTTCTATAACGCCCTCTCCGTCGGGATGGCCATCGACTTGCAGGCCGTGTCCATGATCGACTCGACGGGCGTCACCCCCGGAACGACCGACCTGAACGCGCCAGGACTCGGGCTCCCCAACCTCCCCACGGTGACGTTCACCAACCCGATCACGGTGTCAATCGCGATCGCCGCGCCGGCGACCAATGGCGGTGGCAACGGGTTCACCAACGTCCAGCCGGGGGCCATATTCCGATTCCTCGCGCGCGGCATCATTCCGCAACCGAACGGCCCGCCCCAGCTGATCTTCGAGGGCGCCAACATGCAGCAGCTCGCGCCCGTCACGATCCACGCCGATGCCAGCCTGCTCAACGTGTTCCGGTTCAGGGTCGTGCCGCCCACGGGCGTCGTCGCGAACAGCACGGTCCACGTCAGCGTCGGCAGCCTGCTGCCCTTGACCCCCATCATGACGACGCCGCTCACGACGGTCTTCTCCGTGCAGTGAGCCCCGCCGATACGGCGTGACATGCGAGGACTTCTGTCGCTTCCGGAGTAGGACCTTCTCCGAAGGTCCATGCAAGCCCGTGGCGACCCAGGCCCAAGCTGCTTGGGATCAACAACTTGGAGTGGCCGCAAGGGCCAGTTCCATCCATGACCCACGCACAAGCCCTCATCATCGCCGTCCTGTTCGCCCCGACGACCCTCTGGGCCCAGCACACCGTCGGGAGCCCTGGCAGCGGCAACAACTGCACCAATCCCCCATCCTCGGGGGTGTCGATTCTCGAGGTCGGCGTCTTCGAAGGCAGCGCCTACTCCTACACGTGCCCCGACCAGGCGACAGCGCCGCAGATCGCTGACATCAAGCTCCGGATCACCGCGCCCAAGAGAACCTGGTTCACGGTGATCCCGTACGCGTACCTCGACCCCGCCACTCCCGGGGTCGGCCCCGGAGGCAACTCCGCACAGGACATCATCGACGCGTATCCGTTCATGGCGCCGTCGACGCCGGTC
>JABSRK010000337.1 GCA_013213915.1 Planctomycetota bacterium | reverse complement strand
CCGCGGCCATCACGGAGTCGAAATCCATGGCCACGTCGACCACGTCAGCCGTCAGGACCTTGGCCGAGATGCCGCCGGGGATCACGGCCTTGAGCTTGTTCCCGTCGCGGATGCCGCCGGCCTTCTCGATCAACTCCTTCAGGGTCACGCTGACCGGCTCCTCGTAGACGCCGGGCCGCACCACGTGACCGCTGACGCAGAACAAGCGCGTGCCGCCCTGCTTCTCCGTGCCGATCTCGACAAAACGCTCCGGACCGTGGCGCATGATGAACGGCACGCAGGCGAGAGTCTCCACGTTGTTCACGATCGTCGGGCATCCGAACAAACCGGAGATGGCGGGGAACGGCGGCTTGAGACGGGGGAACCCCTTCTCGCCCTCGAGGGAACTGAGCAGCGCCGTCTCTTCACCGCAGATGTAGGCCCCCGCTCCGCGGTGGACGACGATGTCCAGGTCGAAGCCAGTGCCCTGGATGTCCTTCCCTAACCAGCCCTTGGCGTGCGCCTCATCGATGGCGCGCTCCATGCGCTTGGCGGAGACGAAGTACTCGCCGCGGATGTAGATGTACGCCTTGTGGCTGTCGATGGCATATGCGGCGATGAGCATGCCCTCGATGAGGGCATGCGGATCCCGCTCCATGATGTAGCGGTCCTTGAACGTGCCGGGCTCACCCTCGTCCGCGTTGGCCACGAGGTACTTGGGTTTGGGCGAGTCCTTGGGAACGAAAGACCACTTGCGGCCGGCCGGGAAACCGGCCCCGCCCAGGCCACGTAGGTTCGCGTTCGTCACGTCCGCGATCACCTGCTCGGGGGTCATGGCGAGGGCCCTCTTGGCGCCCTCGTATCCGCTGTCGGCGACGTAGCCGTCGAACCAGACACCGTCCGGGTTGCCAAACCGGGTGGACAGCACCGGGCCGTCCGTCGCGATGTAGGGGTCGGGATCCGGAGCCGATTCCGGGCTCCCAGGCGCAGTGAGCGCGTCCGCCACCACCTTGTCCAGGACGTCGCCCTCCACAGGACCAACGAAGCGCTCGTCGAGCTGCACCATGGGGGACATCTCGCAAGCACACAGGCACTCCACCTCGGTCAGCGTCACCTCCTGACCGGGCGTGGTCTCCCCAAACCCGATTTTCAGACCCGCCTTGATCCGCTCCACGACTTCACCCGAACCTCGCAGGAGACACGGCAGGCTCGTGCAGACACGCAGCTCACGACGCCCCACGGGCTGGGTGTGATACATGTTGTAGAAGGTGACGACCTCTCGCGTCTGGGATAGTGACGTCCCGACGAGGCCGCTGACCCACGCCTCGGCTTCCGGCGTGATGTGGCCGAAGTTCTCCTGCACGAGCCACAACAGCGGCAGCGTCGCCGCCCTCGGATACTCGTACTGCTGGATGATCTCCAGAGCCTTCCCTTCAAGATCTGAGAGCTTCACCGATCGAGTTCTCCGCCGATCATGTTCACCGACCCGAAGGTGGGGGTCATGTCCGCGATGGACCCCCCGACAAGCAGCTTGGACAACGCCGCCATGATGGCGAAGCAAGGGCCACGGACTCGCACGCGGTACGCATACCCGGCTCCGTCACTCACAACGTAGAAGCCCAACTCTCCGTTGGCACCCTCCACGGGGAAGTACGCCTCACCCACCGGCGGCCGCACCCCGTGCCCGTGCATGACGAGCTTGAACTGGCGCATGAGCCCCTCGATGTTGCCGTAGGTGTCTTCCTTGGGTGGCAGGAAGGCCCGCTTCTCTTCGGTGGCGATGGACGAGTGCTCGGCACGCCCCGAGCCTTCGAGGGTGGGCCCTGCAACAGCGCATCCGCCGGAGACCGCATCGATGTCGCCCAGCTTGGCGAGATCCACCATCTCGGAGGCGGAGATGGGGCGCCCCGTCTCCGGGTTCACCAGGACCGGCCCACCTGGCATCTGCTCGAACGCCGCCTCCACGATGCGCATGGACTGTTCCATCTCCTCCATGCGCACCAGGTAGCGATCCATGTTGTCGCCCTTGGAGCCCACCGGGATGTCGAAGTCCAGCTGATCGTAGACGGCGTAGGGGCAGTCCTTGCGCACGTCGTATGTGGCGCCGGTGGAACGGAGGAACGGCCCGGTGATGCCGTAAGCGATGGCGTCCTCTTGCGAGATCACACCCGTCCCTTCCATGCGGTCCACGAAGATGCGGTTGCGCGTCAGCAACGAATGGGCCTCTTCGATGACCTTCCGCGTCTCCTTGAACGCTTCACGACAGGGGCCGGCGAATTCATCAGGAAGATCGGCCTTCACGCCTCCGATCCGGCAGTAGCTCACGGTGAGGCGGGCACCCGTCACCTTCTCCACCAGTTCCCAGAGGTACTCGCGGGCCTTGATCATGTAGAGGAAGACGGTGAACGCCCCCAACTCCATGGCGGACGCGCCCACACACGTGAGGTGATCGGTGATGCGCGAGATCTCGGAGACGATCACGCGGATGTAGTGGCAGCGCTCCGGGACCTGGATCCCTATCAGCTTCTCCACCGCCATGCAGTAACCCACGTTGTTGATCAGGGGCGAGACGTAGTTGAGTCGGTCCGTGTACGGCATGACGCCGTTGAAGTCGACGTTCTCCGACATCTTCTCGAAGCCGCGGTGGAGGTAGCCGATATCTACGTCCGCGTCCTCGATCTGCTCACCGTCGAGCTTGGCGATGACACGGATGATCCCGTGCATGGCCGGATGGGCGGGGCCAATGTTCAACAGCATGTCCCGCGTTTCGAGGTTGGCGGAGCCGCTGGCTTGTGTCGACGTGGCGTCCATGGAAATGCTCAGTTCAAGGGGCCGATCAGCGGCTGCCGCTTGTTGACGGGGTAGTCCTTGCGCAACGGGTGCCCCTCGAATCCGTCGTACATGAGGATGCGCTTCAGGTTCGGATGTCCGCGGAACGAGACCCCGAACATGTCCCAGGCCTCCCGCTCGAGCCAGTCAGCCACCGGCCACAGGGTGGTCACCGAATCCAGGTCTTCAACGCCCTCTTCAACGGAAACCACCAAACGCAACCTGTGCTTGTGCTCCGTTGAGTAGAGGTGATAGACGACCGCGAAGCGGCCTCCGTCGGGCGGACCGGGCCAGGGGGCCTCGTCCTCAATCAAAGGCGAGGGCTTCACCGGAACCCCGGAGGACGCGAAGAACGCCCGAGACGCCTGCTCCCCGAACGTCGAGTAGTCCACCACCGAAAGGTCCACGAGGAGATTCATTGCGAACTCGGCGTCGTCCTTCACGAACCGCGCGGCCTCCAGCAGGACACTCCGCTGCAGGATCACCGTGGCGTCGCCGCGGAAGTCATGGGAAGTGACCACCCCATCGGGGAAGCGAGTCGTCACCGCATTGATCAGGTCGGATGTGTTCATACTTCGAGGCTGTCCGGCCGCGCTTCAGGAGCGGGCCGCTTCCCTGACGAATGCTCGTCCTGGATCTTGTCCTGCAGCTTCATCAGCCCATCGAGCACCATCTCGGGCCTCGGTGGGCAACCCGGGATGTAGACGTCGACCGGGAGGATCGTGTCGATGCCCATGACCGTGGCGTAGTTGTCGTAGAAGCCGCCCGTACACGTGCAGACGCCGAAGGCCACGACCCACTTGGGCTCCGCCATCTGGTCGTGGATCTGGGTGAGGACAGGGGCCATCTTGTGGCTGATGGTGCCGACGACGAACAGCACGTCAGCCTGACGCGGCGAGAACCGAGGGAAGCCGGCGCCGAAGCGGTCGACGTCGTAGTGGGAACACGCCGTCGCCATGTACTCCATGCCGCAGCACGCCGTCACGAACGGGTACTGGAAGATGGAGAACTTCCGGGCCCAGCCGATGGCATCGCCGAGACGCGTGGTTAGGAACGATGGGTCCTTCGACATGTCACTTCCACTCCAAGGCGCCGTTATCCCACGTGTAGACGAAGCCCACCATCAGG
>JABSRK010000336.1 GCA_013213915.1 Planctomycetota bacterium | reverse complement strand
CTACTGGCGTCCGGGGACCTCGCCCATGTTGCTCCTGGGCGTCAACCTGGGCAGCGGTCCGTTGTATGTCGCCGGTCAGCGTTACCCGCGCGGCGTGCTGGCGACGCCCACCGGCCTCGGCCCCCTCCTGCCCGGCTTCGCCGGTGATGCGTTCCTCGACTACCCCAACTATGGGATGACGGACTGGACGACCCTGGTCTCGAGTCAGGGGACGAGCGGCGTGACCCAGTTCGACCTCACGGCGACGCTCGGCCTTTCGCCTGCGACGACGTGGACCCAGAGCACGGTCTGGCAGATGGCGTGCATCGACCAGTTCGGCACGATCGTCGGCTGTGACGCGCAGCCGTTCAGCGTCGGCCAGTAGTCGCGTTCTCGCGACCGCCTTCGATCTAGGAGATCTCGTCCACCGAATCGTCCGAGCGGTGCGACCACCAGATCGTCTCGTCGCTGTGCTTGGGCCCGCACCAGGTGGCGACGTAGAGGAGGAACACCCCCAGCCCGCACACTCCGGTGAGCACCACCTGCCACGGCATGGGGCCCACTTGTGCGTTTTCGATGGCGGCGCTGAACGACTGCATCTGGGTGTCCCGGGCGGGCACGATGAGCTTCCCGAACCAGGCGCAGAACAGCACGATGAAGATGGGGATGTAGTTGCGGATCAGCCGCGCCCGCATGGCGGTCAGGTAGCTGATCTTGAATCGCGGCGTCAGCAGGTCTTCGGCGACCACGAAGCCCCAGTTCTCGACGGGGGAGGAGAGGTCGCGCCGCAGCAGGGGGGCGTAGAAGTTCTCTTCCAGCTTGCGGACGCGGGCGCGCCACACGTCGAAGTAGCGAAAGCGCCGCCCCTCGAAGCACAGCATGAAGAACACGAGCATCATGCCGAGGAGGCCGACCACGTGGTTGTGGGCGCCGTCCGTGGAGAACAGGAACGACAGCAGGGCGCCGGTGGTGAAGACCGCCCAGTTGGTGGTGGTATCCAGGCGTTGGCGCCAGGTGAGCGCCCGGTGCATCTCGCCGCGGTAGAGATGGATGACGGCCGAGATGTACTCTTGGCGCGTCAGCGGCGAGGCTTCGTAGTCGGTCCCGTTACGGGTGTCCCTGTCGGACATGGGCCAAGCTATCATCGCTTCTGCTCTTGCCCAACGTGTGGCCAGGGCGAACGTAGGGTGAAGCGGAGTAGACTTGCTACTGACCGCATCGGATATCCATGAGACACCGAGCCCTGATCATGATCACCGTTCTCCTCGCCTCGGCGACGGCGCAGGAGGACCTGTCATGGGCCACCCATCCGGACCCCGCGATCCGCGAGCTGGGGCTGCGGGACGTGAAGCGGCGCGGCACCGAACTCGACACCAAGCTCGTGATCAAGCTGTTGCGCGACAAGGACTGGGGAGTCCAGCTCGAGGCGATCCGCACCTTCGAGACCAACGAGAACGATGACGTCCGGCGGGAGCTCGTCGACCTGACCATGCGCGGTCCGCTGCTGCGGACGCGGCGCACGGCGGCGCAGGCCCTGGGGACGACGGATCGTGCGGGGGCGGCGAAGGCGGTGCTCGTCCGGCTGAATCGCGCCGGCAAGGTGGCGGGGGTGCGCGCCATGGAGGCCCTCGGGCTCATCGGCAGTCCGGCGGCGGAGGCCCAGCTATCGATCCTGGCCCGCAGCTCGGACCAGGATCTGTGCCGTGCCGCGTCGCGGGCCCTCGGGAACATCCGGGTCGGCGTCAAGGCGTTGGCCAGATCGCTCAAGGACCCGCGCAAGGGAGTAGCGTTCGAGGCGGCGTCTGCGTTGGCGCGCATCGACAGTGATGAAGGTCGGGCGGCGTTGCTCCACTGGGCTGTCCGCAACGACGAGCCCTGGGTGTTGCGTCGCATCGGTCAGCACGCGGCGGAGGTCAACGCCGAGGCGATGGCGAAGGCGATCACCGGGGCGCTGGAGAAGTCGAAGCGGCCGTACGGGCTCTTGCGTGTGGCGTGGGAGGGACGGCTGCCCGGGGTCGCGGCGGCGGCGCGTGCGCACCTGTTGTCCCGTGACGCCATGATGCGGGGGTACGCGTTCATGGTGGCGTCGCTCTTGCCCGACGGCTTCGAACCCAAGGTGTTGACGCGGGGGCTGAGCACGCGGGACACGCGGGTGCGTCAGGCGGTGGCGCGGGCCCAGGTCATGTCCGGGCGTCGCGGCAATCGTCTGTCCGAGGCGTTGACGCCCCTGCTCGTGCACAAATCCAGCGACGTGGCCATGGTCGCCGTGAGGGCGGCGTTCGAACACGATGTGGTGGACGTGTTGCCGGCCTTGCTTGATCTGGCGCGGGGAGGGGGCGCGGCGAAGAAGGAGTGGGAGCTGCGGTGTGCTGCGGCCGTGGCGGCGGGCCGGGTCGGCGGGCTGGCCGCGGTTCCGGCGTTGTCCAAGCTCACCAGGAGCAGCGACTGGCACATTCGCGGCGCGGCGCTGGAGGGTCTGGCGCGCACCATGCGTGGGGAAGCGATCCCGTTGTTGATCAAGGCGCACGACGATCGTCACGTGGTGCCGCGTCGGGTGGCCCGTCGCAACCTGACGTGGATGTCCGCCGGGCTCAAGCACAAGGACAAGGCTGCCTGGTCTCGATGGTGGAAGGGCGTGGGGGAGGGCTTCGTGCCCAAGATGCCCAAGGTGGACGATCCGCGGGAGGTCATCGACGACGGTTATGACCGGCGGTTGCCGGGGGACTATGTACGCCAGCTCTTGCTCGGCACCGACGTCGCTGTCGTCCTTGGTCGTTGGGACAAGGTGCAGTTCGTGTTGTCGGATCTCGCCGTCGACTTCTCGTTGCTACGCGGCCAGCAGTTGAAGGAGCGCGGTGTCTGGCCCAAGGAGACGGTGTGCGTCAACTGCGAGGGCAGTCTCGACAAGACCACCAACGAGATGCTGCGGTGGATGGTGGTGTGTGGCGGTTGGTTGGCCACGTCCGACTGGGCGTTGACCAACGCGGTACGCAAGACCTTTCCCGATGTGGTTGTTGGCTACGTGAAGCAGTCCACTGGCAACGACATCGTCAAGATCGAGACGGCGTCCCCGAACCATCCGTTCCTCCTGGATACCACCCGTCCTCACGTGGACTACACCTGGTGGCTCGAGATCCAGGCTTTCCCGATCTTCGTCAACGACCCCATGCGGACCACGGTTCTCGTGGACTCTTTGGAGATGCGCCTGAGGTACGGCCAGGACACCATGATGGGCACGTTCCCTGCGGGACTTGGCCAGGTCCTCCACACCACCAGCCACTTCTACCTCCAGCAGGAGGGATTCGCTCAGGCGGGCTCCCGTGCCGAACGGGAGGCCTTCGCCATCGACCACTTAGGCATCTCCATTGCGACGGTCCGTTCCCTCCGTGCCCAGGGCGGCATCTCGGATGCGCGCAACACCACGGCCATTGCCCGGGACTACTCCATGTTCCGCATGCTGATCAACTTCCTCCACGCCAAGAAGCGCATGGACCGCCGTTGACCTCTCCCGCTTCTTGATCCCCTCCATTCCCCCTCGTACGATCCACCCTCAACCGGGGCTGTAGCTCATCTGGGAGAGCGCTTCGTTCGCAACGAAGAGGTAGTCGGTTCAAGTCCGATCAGCTCCATCTTCTGAAGTCCTGCTGAAGCCCACACTTGGGGTTACCTGCTCATCGCGAGCAGCGCAGCGCGGGAGTCCTTCAACCCGGTAATTACCGGATTGAGACTCCGGAGGCGTTGCTCATGACAGCAATGTGCACTCCTTCGTACCGCCGGCACGCGCCGTCCGGCCAGGCGGTGGTCACACTCAACGGCCGTGACTTCTATCTCGGCCCCCATGGCTCCCAGGCGAGCAAGGCCGAGTACGACAGGCTCCTCGGCGAGTGGCTGACCAATGGTCGGGTTCTCTCCCACTCCAACGCCAACGGCCGCGCCTACACGGTGGCCGAGATCATGGTCGCCTTCCTGA
>JABSRK010000335.1 GCA_013213915.1 Planctomycetota bacterium | reverse complement strand
GACCTCGGCATCTGGTTCCGGGACCTCCAACTCAGGAAGTGACCGCACCCCGGATGCTCCGGTACGTCGCCCGTCGCCTGCTGCTGATGATACCCACCTTCGTGGGGATCACGCTGCTCACGTTCGCGCTCATGTCTTTCGGGGACGATCCGCTCGCGCCCGAGGCGTCCGGTGAGATGGCGCTGGGCAATCGCAAGCTGTCGAGCGACGAGCGCCGTCGTATGCGCGAGGTCCTGGGATACGATTTGCCGTCGCTCGTCAACCTGGACGTGGAGGACGCGCGTCGCACCGTGCAGGTGGCCGCCGAGCGGGTGTCGGCGACGTGGATGCGTGTCGGGTCCCGGCTGCGCAGGGCCGTGTACGACGCGGCCGTTTCCGCCGAGCTGCCCGTGCCCGAGGCGCGGGGACTCGCGGACAGGGTCTTGCGGCACGTGCGGGGCCAGTTGGCGCGCGGTCGCAAGTCGACCGACGGGCTCTTCGCCGTGGCGGGGCCCGGCACCCGTACCGCCGGGATCGCCGCTGCGGCGTTCGCCACGCCGGTACGGCAGGCGATCGCCGACATGGATCGGCTGAAGCGTCTGGGTGGGCAGACCGCTCGGTGGATCCGGCCCGTGATCGAGGCGAGCGGCGACGAGGATGGTCTGCTGATCGAGATCGTCGGTGGGGAGGAGGCGCTCGACGCGGCGGAGGCGTTCGAGGCGTCCGAGATTCGCGATGCCGTCACGGAGTGGATGGCCGCGGCGAGGGGGGAGGTCGCTGCGCGCGCGCAAGGAGCGGACGCGGGCGCCTATCGCCAGGCGCGTTTGAGGTGGGAGGAGAAGCTCCAGCGCTACGGCGGCCTCATGATGTCCGAGTTGATGCCACGTCTCCTCGGCGCGTCGTCGCACGTGAAAGCGCTCGCTTCCGACCTGGTGTACGGGTACGGCGGCTGTGACGTGCGCTTCACTGCGTATGGCTCGCCGGGTCATCCACCGAATGACGAGCAGGCGCGGCTGCAGGCGGTGCAGGAGGACCGGCTGGTCCGGTGGTGGCGGCGAAGTGCGCTGCGCTATCGGGAGGTGTCGGCGCTCGAGCGCTGGGGCTGGCTGTCGTGGACCCACACTCGCTACGCGCGCTGGGTCACGAGCCTCCTGACCCTGGACTTCGGCGAGTCGCTCGACCAGTCCCGAAGCGTGCGAGCGCTCATCGCGGAGCGTCTTCCGATCACCCTGCTGCTTCAGGGCTGCGCGATTCTGCTCATGTACTTGTTCGCCGTCCCGCTCGGGACGTGGGCGGCGGCGAAGAAGGGGACGGTCGTCGACCACGGGCTAGCCTTCATGATGTTCGTGTTGCTCTCGGCTCCGAGCTTCTGGATCGGCACGATGTGCGTTCTCGGCCTCGGCGGCACCTTCCCCATGGACGGCATACGGTCTCCCGACGTCGCGCGCGCCATCGGAGACGGGTCTCTGTCGATCTGGACGTGGCGGGCGCTGTCGGACCTGGCGTGGCATTGCCTGCTGCCGGTGGCCGTCCTCAGCTACGGCGGCATCGCCGTCCTGCAGCGATTCGCGCGTACGGGTGTCCTCGAGACGTTGTCGCAGCCATGGGTCCGCGCGGCGCGTTCGCGGGGCCTGCCTGAGCGCCAGGTCTTGCGTCGGCACGTGCTGCGCCCCGCTCTCATCCCGCTGGTGACGCTTCTTGGGGTCCTGCTCCCGACGATGGTCGGCGGCAGCGTGATCGTCGAACGCATCTTTGGCATCCCTGGCATGGGGCTCCTCGCCTGGGAAGGCGTGATGGGGAACGACGTTCCCGTCGTCATGGCCGTGGTCGTCTTGTCCGCGATCGCGACCATGGTGGGTTATCTCGTCGCGGATCTTCTGTATGCCTGGGTCGATCCGAGGGTCCGACACCGATGACGCGTGAACCGGGATTCTGGTCGGACAGTCTCACGCGGTTCCGCCGCGCGCGTGGTGCGCGCGTGGGCGTCCTTTGGGTGGGATTGCTGCTGGTCTGCGCTGGCCTCGCGCCGTGGGTCGCCAACGAGCATCCGCTCCGCGTGTCCCATGCCGACGGGTCCTGGTGGCCGGTGCTCGAGGCATACACCCCGGAGGACGTCGGCTGGTCGGGCGCCCTGCTCGCGTGGATCGTGTGGATGGGACTCGCCCGCTTGGGTCGCTCGCGCGCCGCGCGCGTGGCGGGGTTGCTTGTCCTGGCCGCAACGGCTGTGACCGCGGCGCGGGCCGATCCCGTGAATCTGGCGCCCAACGACTGGGGCGAGATCGGGGCTCGAGACGGCACCAGCCTCGCCTGGGCGCCGATCCGCCATGGGCCCGGAGAGATCGACAAGGACGCGGTGCTCGTGGCGCCTGGTGTGCCCGGTCACCCTCTCGGCACCGATGCGATCGGCCGCGACGTCACCGCGCGCTTACTACACGGGGCCCGTACGTCGCTCCTGGTCGGGCTGGTCGCTGCGGGGACGGCGACCCTCATCGGGCTCGTCGTCGGCGCCCTCGCCGGCTGGTACCGCGGGCGTGTGGACGCGTTTCTGAGTTGGGTCGTCCAGGTCGTGGCGTGCTTCCCCGCGATCGTCCTGGTCATCACGGTGTGTGCGTTCATGCGTCCGAGCCTCTTGCTCGTGATGTTGCTGATCGGACTCACCGGGTGGACGGAAACGGCTCGGCTCGTTCGTGGGGAGGTGATGCGCCTGCGAGAGCTCGCGTTTGTCGAGTCGGCGCGGGCCCTCGGTACGCCGGGCATTCGCATCCTCGTGCGCCATGTGCTGCCGCACGCCATGGGCCCTGTCATCGTCCAGGCTGCGCTCGCCGTGGCCGGCGCCGTGATGCTCGAGAGCGCGCTTGCATTCCTCGGGCTCGGGCCAGTCGATACGCCGTCCTGGGGGCGGCTCCTGCAAGAAGGACGGGACGCGCTTCCGAATGGCGGCCACCTCGTCCTTCTGCCGGGGTTGCTCGTGTTCTTTACCATCTGCGCCTGGAACCTCGTCGGCGAGGGGCTACGCGACGCCACCGATCCGCACGCGGAGGACGTCCCATGACCGCCGCGCGAGATCGGCTGCTTCAGGTACGGGGGCTCTCGGTGCTCACGGCTGATGGACGTCGGCTCGTGGACGGCGTCGATCTGGAGATCTCGCCGGGGGACGCCATCGCACTTGCGGGTGAGTCGGGAAGCGGCAAGTCGCTGCTCGCCCAGGCCATGCTCGGTGTGCTGCCGGCCGACCTCGTCATGCACGCGGATCGGATGCGGTTTCACCGAGGGGAGTCCGAGATCGATCTGCTGCAAGCCCCCCCGTCGCAGCGCCGCGGCCTGCTGGGACGCGAGTTTGGGATGGTGTGGCAGGATCCCCTGCTGGCCCTGACGCCGGTGATGACGGTCGGGGCGCAGCTTGCGGAGGCCGTGCGGCACCACCACGGCGTCGACAGGTCTGCGGCGCGGGCGGATACACTACGGCGGCTGGAGGAGGCGGGGCTCCAAGATCCGCAGGCGGTCGCCCGCGCGTTGCCTCACGAGCTTTCGGGCGGCATGCGTCAGCGTGCAACGGTGGCGCTCGCGTTGGCGGGTGACCCGGTGTTGCTTGTTGCCGACGAGCCGACGACCGCTCTCGACGCGACGACCCAGGTGCGCGTGCTACGGCTGCTCGAGGCCGAGAGAGAGCGTCGTGGCCTGGCTATGGTCATCATCTCCCACGATCTGGGTGTCGCCGCCGCGTGTACGGATCGCATCCACGTCATGTACTCGGGTCGGGTCGTCGAGTCCGGGCCGTCATCCCAGGTCCTCTCGGCGCCACGCCATCCGTACACCCTCGGACTCGTGCACGCGCGCAGGGGACGGGTCGGTCGGCGATTCGGAGGGATCCCGGGTCAGGTCCCGTCCCCATCCAATCGGCCGGCCGGTTGTGCTTTTCGGGTCCGGTGTCCGTTCGCGGCCGATGGGTGTGCGACCGAGCCGCCTGACCTCGTCGCCCTCGCCGATGATCACGCTATCGCGTGCCCGCC
>JABSRK010000334.1 GCA_013213915.1 Planctomycetota bacterium | reverse complement strand
CGACGGGATCGGCTACTGCAACATCACCAAGTGCTGCACCGTCGTCTGCCCCGAGCACATCACCATCACCGACAACGCCATCATCCCGCTCAAGGAAAGGGTGGTGGACGAGTTCTACGATCCCCTGAAGCGGCTCTGGCGGGCGATCACCGGCAAGAAGCGGAAGTCCGCGCAGTAGCCGGACCACGACGGCCCTTGCACCCCCCGCCCCACCAGCGCATCATGCGTACCGCACTCGGGGAGTAGCTTAGCCTGGTAAAGCGTCGGCTTTGGGAGCCGAAGATCGCTGGTTCGAATCCAGTTTCCCCGATTCTTCCCAACTCCTTGTACGGCGACCGAGTTGGCCAATTCCCCGTTGCCGCGAAGGTCCCCACCGCTTTGCGCCCATCGCCGTCGCGTTGCCGTCGACTGCAGCCGCAACGGCGCGCCCCTCCGGTGGCTGTGCTGACAGGTCAGGAAATCGCCTGACCGCACCCAGCAGATCTTCCGTCTTCAGGGCGTGTACAGCTCGGCGGTCATCTTCGGGTCCGAGTGGCCCATCAGCTTCTGAGCCTCGATAAGCGGCACCCGTGCTCTTGCCAGCAGGCTCGCAAACGTGTGGCGAAGCGCATGGAGATTCACCGTCACGGGCGCAAGTAATTGCCAATGAAGCTGTTTGAGTTTCGAAAAAGGGCGCTACCCTTGCCTGTCGTGGTCCCTTTCGCGGGACCAGGCGCGCAGCAGAATCCCGCCTCGACGCCTCCGAGGGCGTCCCAGCCGAGAAAGCGCCTTCTCTCTTACCTCACCTGTTACTGCTGGATGGGTTGGGCGCTCGGCCGTGAGATGCGGCGGAGCGCTGCAGCAACAGGATTCAGTCTTCATGACGACGATACAACCTGAGCGTCCACGGAGCGCCTTCGAGCGCTTCGACCTGGGCGACGACATCCTCCGCGCGATATCCGAGGCAGGGTTCCGCGATCCATGGCCCATTCAGACCGCCGCCATCCCCGAGGTCCTGGACGGTCGCGACGTCCTCGGCCTCGCCCAGACCGGCACCGGCAAGACGGCGGCTTTCGCCTTGCCCATCATCGAACACCTGGCGGAAACCCGGGGACGCCATCCCCGCGCCCTGGTCCTCGCGCCGACCCGTGAGCTGGCCATACAGATCCACGAAGAGACCCAGGCGCTCGCCAAGTACACGGACGTCCGATCGGTGACGGTGTTCGGAGGAGTTCCCGCCGGGCCCCAGGTCCGCGCCCTACGCGGTCGCCCCGACATCATCGTCGCCTGCCCCGGACGCCTCCTCGATCTGATGGGCAGCGGTGACGTGCGCCTGGACGACATTGAGGTGCTGGTGCTGGACGAAGCCGACCACATGCTCGACATGGGCTTCCTCCCGGACATCAAGCGCATCCTCGCGCGTCTCCCCGCACGGCGCCAGACCCTCCTGTTCTCAGCCACCATGCCCACGGAGATCAGGTCGCTCGCCGATCATGTGCTCTACGAACCCCACGTCGTCGAACTCGCGCACTCGATGCCGGTAGCGACGATCGAACATGCGCTTTACCCCGTCGAGAAGACCCGCAAGGCCGCGCTCCTCCGTCATCTGATGGACGCCGACGAGTTCAAGTCGGCCATCGTCTTCCTGCGCACCAAGCACCGCGCCAAACGCCTCGCCAGAGACCTCGATCGCGACGGCTACCGAGCCGTTGCCCTGCAGGGCAACATGAGCCAGGGCCAACGGCAACGGGCGATGCAGGGCTTCCGTGACGGGAGCTACAACGTCCTCGTCGCCACCGACATCGCCGCCCGAGGCATCGACGTCGCCAAGGTCAGCCACGTCATCAATTTCGACGTCCCCAACACGCCGGACGCCTACACCCACCGCATCGGCCGCACCGGTCGCGCCGAATGCAGCGGCAAGGCCTACACCTTCGTCACCCACGAGGACTTCCCGGATATCAAGGCCATCGAGCGCCAGCTCGACATGGATATCCCACGCATCAAGCTGCGTGAATTTCGGACGTCGAGCCGCGATGAAGACCGCCCCCGTGATCAAGCCGGCGGACAGCGACACCGGCAGAGCCAAGGAGGTGGTCGGCGGGGCGCGGACCAGCAGCGGGGAGCAAGCGGGCGTAACTCCCGACATGCCCCCTCGGCCCAGACCGCATCCACGCGCAAGCCGCCTTCCAAGATCCGTCGACGGCGCCGCAAGAACAGTCAGGGTGCCTCGACACAGGCATCCCAAGGTGGCGCGTCGGGCGCACGCAGCGGCCCCGGCAACAACGTCAGGCGACGTCGCCGCGCGGCAGGCCGCGGATAGACACGGACACCTGCATCTCCAACGGATAACGCCCCGCGGCGACCTTCTGGAGAAGCCAGCCGCCGCCCAGCCCTATTTCTTGGCGGCAGCGACTCCACCGGAGCGGCTGTCGGCGGCTCCCTGGTAGGTCTCGCCGGTGCAGAGGATGGAGTTGGCGTCGCCCAGGCGGCCGGACGAGACCTTGTGGCCGAGAGCGGTGAGCGCTTTGACGAGGTCTGCGCGGGCCGGGTCCCTGGCACCCGCGAACCGGACACGCTCGGGGAACCACTCGTGATCGGTGCGGGGCGCGTCGATCGCTGAGCGCAGATCCATGCCGAAGTCCAGGACGTTGATGGTGACACAGAGCACCGTGTTGATGATCGTCCGGCCGCCGGGGCTGCCGGTGATCAGGTAGGGCTTGCCGTTCTTGCCGACGATCGTCGGGGTCATGGAACTCAGCATGCGCTTCTCGGGCTTGATCAGGTTGGCAGAGCTGCCGATCGTGCCCTTGCGGTTGGTCACCCCGGGCCTGGGATTGAAGTCCCCCATCTCGTTGTTCAGCAGGAACCCCGCCCCCTTGACCACCACTCCAGATCCGTAGCCGGCCTCCAAGGTGTAGGTGTTGGACACCCCCATCCCCGTCTTGTCGATGACGCTGAAGTGAGTCGTCTCGCGACTCTCCTTCTCCTCGGTGATCGGAGGGCCGAGGGTGTCACTCGCGGTTGCCTTCTCAGGATCGATGCTGGCGGCGAGCTCCTTGGCGAAGCTCTTCGTCGTCAAGCGGTCCGGGATCGCGACGAAGTCGGAGTCGCCCAGGTACTTGGCGCGATTGGCGTAGCCCCGGCGCATGGCTTCGATGATCAGGTGGTTGGCCTGCGGGGACCACCGGCCCAGGGCTTTCAGATCGAAGTTCTCCAGGATCTGCAGCATCTGGGCCAACGTGATGCCACCCGAGCTCGGCGGGGGCGCGCTGTACACGTCGAAGCCGCGGTAGGTGAAGTGGATCGGGACACGAATCCGCGCCCGGTATCGGGACAGATCCTCCTCGGTGACGAAACCGCCACCCCGCTTCATCTCCGCGGCCAGAAGCTTCGCCGTCTCCCCCTTGTAGAACCCGGCGGTCCCGTGATCCGCGATGCGCTGCAGGGTCGCGCCCAGATCCGAAAGGACCATCTTGTCACCGGCCTGCCAGTTGCCGCCGCCGGTCTTGCCGTAGACCCGTTTGAACTCTTTGTTCCTCGAACGCTGCACGGTGCGGCTGATGGACATCGCCAAGCCTGCGTGCATGACGAACCCATCCTTCGCCAGGCGCACTGCCGGCTCCACCACGCTCTTCCAGGACAGGTTGCCGTAGAGCTCATGGGCCAGGGACAGTCCTCGCACCGTGCCGGGCACACCAACGTACCGGTGGTTCTTGCGGCTGCCACCCTCGGCGAACATCAGTGGAGTCGAGGCCAGCGGTGCCTTCTCCCGGTAGTCGATGAACACGGGCGGACTGCCGTCGGACGGGTGCACCAACATGAAACCACCGCCGCCGATATTGCCGGCCGTGGGATAGGTGACCGCCATGGCGAAGGCGGTGGCAACCGCTGCGTCCACCGCGTTGCCCCCCTGCTCCATGATCGCGGCCCCGATGTCCGACGCGATCGGAGAGGAGGAGGCCACGACCCCGAAAGGGCTCGATGCGTTGCGCCGGTCCTGCCCCATCG
>JABSRK010000333.1 GCA_013213915.1 Planctomycetota bacterium | reverse complement strand
CGTTGCGAGGGCGCCGAAGTCGATCCCTGCCTGCTGGGGTCGTATCTCACGTTGAAGGGGGGGGTTCTGGCGATTGGCCGCGCGGGGGTGTTCGCTTTGCCCGCCGCGGCACGTTCTCTGCTCATACAGACGTGCCCGCTCGAAAGAGGGGGCACCCCTCGGAGTGGGTTCGTCTCGGGTCGCGATTCGTCACTGTCCGCTCCATCAACCCGGCGGCCCGGCACCTCCTCGTTGGAGGTGGCGGACTCCTCCGAGGGGCACGGTACTCAGGCCGGAGAGGCTCGCCTCTCCGGCCTTTTCTTGTTCTCTGCTAACTCGCCGACGGGCAGTCGGGGGCCAGGGCGCACTCGCGGCAGCGGGGTCGGCGGGCGACGCAGACTGCGCGCCCGTGGTCGATGATCTGGTGGGTGAAGCGAACCCAGTGTTCCTGGGGGAGGAGGGCCATCAGGTCCCGCTCGATCTTGACCGGGTCCTTGTTTCTGCTCAGGTCGAGCAGGTTGGCGATGCGGGTGACGTGGGTATCGACCACGACGCCGATGGGGTCCTTGAACCAGGTTCCGAGTACGCAGTTTGCGGTCTTGCGCGCGACCCCGGGGAGCTCGAGGAGCGCCTCCATGGTGTCGGGCACCTTGCCCTTGTGTTTCGACTGGATGAGCTCTGACGCCGCCTTGATGTTCTTCGCCTTGTTGCGGAAGAAGCCTGTTGTCTTGACCAGCGTCTCGAGCTCTTCGATGGGAGCCACGGCCATGGCCTTCGCCGAGCGGGCCCGTCGAAACAGGTCGACGGTGACGATGTTGACGCGGGCGTCGGTGCACTGCGCCGACAGTATGGTCGCGATGAGCAACTCGAACGCGCTCCTGTGATCGAGGGAGCAGCGGCTATCCGGATACGTTTCGTCCAGCGTGTAGAGAATGCGCGCGACGCGGTCTCTCAGTGCCTTGGTGATGCGCCGCGTCTTGGATCTGGACCTGGTCTTTTTGGCCATCGGCTCAACTGGTCGAGTCGCTGACGGGCTTGCGGCCGCGATAGCCTTCTTCGATACCGTGCCAGTATTCGATGCTGTCCTCTCCATGCTGCCAGCAAAGAAAGGCCAGCTCGCCGTCCACCCACGTGTAGAAGTCGATGAGCCCGGTCATGGGGTCCTTGAGAACGGCGCCCAGGTCGTTCAGTTCCTTGACCTTCTCGCGGAAGGCCTTCTGCGCGCGGCCGTGGCGGTCGCGCAGCTCGGCGTCACGCTCGCCGTCCGATCGCATGGCGCGCAGTTCCTGCTGCAGGGCCGCGATCTCGCGGGTCGTGGCCATGATCGCGTCGACCACGCCGCGGACATCGGCGAGTCGACGTTGGGCCTCATCGACATCGAGGATCTGGCTGGTCGTGTTCAGGTCGTCCACGCGCCCATCGTAGCGTACGCGTGCAAACCGAGCGCCGAGGCCTATGGGCGTCGCGACAACTCGAGGAACTCGGTTCGCGTCTTCGGGTCTTCGCGGAAGATGCCGAGCATGGCGCTGGTCGTCGCGGAGGAGTTCTGCTTCTCTACCCCTCGCATCATCATGCAGAGGTGCCGCGCCTCGATCACGACAGCGACACCGCGCGGTTCGAGAGCATCGTTCAAGGCCTCCGCGACCTGCTGGGTCAGGCGCTCCTGGACCTGGAGCCGCCGAGCGAACGCGTCGACGATGCGCGGGATCTTGGAGAGGCCGATGATCCGACCGTTCGGGATGTAGGCGACGTGCGCCCTTCCGAAGAACGGCAGCATGTGGTGCTCGCACAAGCTGTAGATCTCGATGTCCCGAACGAGGACCATCTCCGAGCAGTCTTCCTCGAAGATGGCGCCGTTGATGAGGGACTGGACGTCGGTGCGATAACCCGAGGTCAGGAACTCGAACGATTTCGCCACGCGCTCGGGTGTCCGGACCAGTCCTTCCCGCGACGGGTCCTCGCCCAGGTGGGTGAGTTGCTGCTTGACGAGGGCGGCCAGGTCGTCGCGGTTGTTGTCTGGCTGGGCGGTCATGAGCTGGTCTAGTCGGCGATGGTCATGAGACCATCCGGAGGGGTCGACGCCTTCGGCTCCGCATCCGGAAATTTCTGGTAGTGCAACTGGCGTAGCTTGAACACGATCAGCGTTCCGACGAAGAAGAGCACCTCGATGCCGCCGTAGTAAATGGGCCAGACCGGGATATCCGCACCAGAACCGGCATACGAGTGCATGCCTTTCTGGATGTAGTTCGCGCCCCAGTAGGTCCAGAGCAACGCGAGACCACCGACCATGGACGCGAGGGCCGTGCCGGTGTCCTTGAGCCAGCCGGCCCAGCGGCCGTGGATGACGATGACGAAGCAGACCCAGGTAACCGCCGCTGCGACCTCCTTGGGGTCGTTGCCCCAAAAACGACCCCAAGATGCATCGGCCCAGACGCCGCCGAGCACGATGCCCCCAATGAGCAGAATCACGCCGACGGGGATGGTCCAGAACATGAAGGTCGCCATGCGGCGCAGTGACGCGACGTGCTCGGGGTCTTTCGATGCGCCACGCGCCCACCACATAATCAGGTAGACGTGCGCCAGGATGACCGTCAACGCCAGCACCGCGTAGCTCGTCATGATGAGCGGCACGTGAATGTGGATCAAACTGTTGTTGATGAGGACCGGTTGCAGCTTGGAGACCTCGGGATTCCAGAACTCCGGGTTGCTCTGAGACCAGAACAGCATCAGCATCGCCACGAATGAACCGGCCACGACGAGCCAGGCCCTACGCCATATAAGCTCGAAGATCAGAGCCACCAGCATTGCAGCGGCGGCGACGAAGATCGCCGACTCGTACAGGTTGCCGATCATCGCGCGGTCGGCGATCGCTGTTCGTTCGAGGAGCCAGTACACGTGGAATCCCAGCGTCGCGAGTGCCGCTGCGACGGAGAGGCCCCAGAGGAAGCGGTTGCCGAACGGCAGCGCGATCAACGCCAGAAAGAACACGCCGAAGTAGCCGAAGCGCAGCCAGAAGAACGGTCGCCACGCGTTCATGGCCACCTCGCGGTCTGCCCAGGCGAGGCCGCGCCAGTGCTCATCTCGGTCCGGCTTCAAGGCGAGAAGCCCGGCGAGGAGCGCCTCTGACGCATGCGTGAACCCCGCGCCGTCATCCTCGTCCCAACTCCTGCGCAGGTCCGTCATTGCGGCCTCGATGGGTTGGGAACGCGCGGCGTCCCAGCCCATCGTGTCGAGGTCCGCGGGCGATCCGAACACGTACTCAAACGTCAAGGTGGGATCGCTCACGGGCGGGATCAAGGGAAATTCGCCAGCCAGCGAATGGGGCTCACGGTCCAGGTCACGTGGATGGACGCCGCAGATTCTCGAGAGTGCGCTGACGCGGCCAAAGAACGCCAAGATCTCGTCCTCGTGGACTTCCGTCTTTCTCTTATCCGTGAACTTCTTCTTTCGGATGACTGGGATCGCGCCGAAGAACGCCTCCGCCTCCGAAACCAGCGCAAGCGAGGTGTGCGTCGTTTTCGGTGTCGGCAACTCAAGACCGTACCGCTCAGCCGTTTCGATCGAAGGTAGCTTGAGGAAGCGTCCGTGCGCGGCACTCTCTGGATCGAATCGCCAGTGCAAAAAAGTGACCACCGGGTCGGTCTTGTTGAAGTCACTCTTTCCCGTGACCCGCCGCACCCTCACCTTGGCGTAAGTGCCAAAGGGTGGGTATCGCAGGCTGTCCTGAACAGGAATGCGGCGGATGGCAGCGAAATCAAGATTCGACTTGTCGACCACCGGTGTCGACGGGACTTTCGCTTTGCCATCACGCTCGTCTGGCAGCGCCGCGTTCGGCGTGCAGGCCGCGAGCCCGGCGAGGAGGAGCTGGCGATCGGGGAGGAAGTGACCTTCGATCTCATCGTCACCTTGCCCGAAGACCCGCCCACGTTCCTCACCGTGACCGACACGCTGCCGCACAACGGGGTCGTGCTCGAAGTCACGGACGTCCAAGTACAGCCGCTGCCGCCGGGCACCAATC
>JABSRK010000332.1 GCA_013213915.1 Planctomycetota bacterium | reverse complement strand
CAGCTGGGAGGTCGAGGGGCAGCCCGTCGCCACCGTCGCAGAGCGGGACAGGGACGGGCTCTTCGCGACCGATACGAATCTGGAGCGTCCGTTCGACAACAACGGTGCGGTGAAGGTCCAGGCGGTGCTCGACGTCGCCGGGGCCAAGGCGTCGTTTCGCAGCAACGTCCTCGACCTCTGGATCGACGGGGTCGAGGAGGCGTGGCATCGGGAGGCCGTACGTGATGCGTCGCGTAACCTCGTTCCGCGGGAGGGGGTCACGGCGACGGCGAGCTCTCACCGGCCGGTGTCGCGGTGGAGTGGTGCGGCTCCCGACAATGTGGTCGATGGCCGTCATGCTTCGCCCTGGCGCTGCGTCGACGGCGACCAGACCCCGTGGGTCGCCTTTCGTCTACCTCGAGCCGTCCGGGCTTCGGTGCTGAAGCTGTGCGTCGAGCACGTTCATGAGATCGACGTGACCCTCAACGGCAAGAAGCCGTTCCGCGTGAAGCTCCGGAACGACGTTCGACGCAAACAAACCATCGTCTTCAAGTCGATGCGCATCCGTTCGCTACGTATCGACGTTCGTTCGCGACACGGGAAGGCGTCGTTTGTCGGAGTCAAGGAGATCGAGTTGTTCGAGGAGTTGCTTCTCGAGGAAGCGGCGGACGTGGTGCTCGTGGCGGACCGTCGATGACGTCCCGGCCTCAGGCCAGGACGCCCGTAATCACCTTCCCGTGCACGTCGGTCAGTCGCATGTCCCGTCCCGAGTGGCGGAAGGTGAGCTGGGTGTGGTCGAAGCCCAGCAGGTGCAGCATGGTGGCGTGGAGGTCGTAGATCTCGACCCGCTTGTCGACGGCGTGGTAGCCGTACTCGTCCGTCGCGCCGTAGGTCATGCCGCCCTTGATACCGCCGCCGGCCATCCACAGGGAGAAGCCGTATGGGTTGTGGTCGCGGCCGTTAGCGCCCTGGGCGAATGGGGTGCGTCCGAATTCGCCTGACCAGATGACGAGGGTCTCGTCCAAGAGGCCCGTGCGTTTCAGATCGGTGAGGAGGGCGGCGATGGGCTGATCGACGGCGCGGGCGTTGTTCTCGTGGTCGCGCTTCAGGTTGCCGTGCTGGTCCCAGCGGTCAGCGCCGCCCACGTGGGGGCACGTGAGCTCGATGAAGCGGACCCCGCGTTCGATCATGCGTCGGGCGAGCAGGCATTCCCGTGCGTAGACCTGGGTTTGCTTGTGGGGTGAGTCGACGCCGTACATGGACTTGGTGGCCTCCGGTTCATCGGAGAAGTCCGTGAGCTCGGGGACGGAGGCCTGCATGCGGAACGCCAGTTCCTGGTTGGCGATGGATGACTCGAGCGCATCGAGCTTGCCCATCTTGGAGAGCAGGCCCTTGTCGAGTTTGCGCAGGAGGTCCAGCTTGCCGCGCTGAAGATCCGCCGTCCGCTCCCCTCGCCGGATGTTGGCGACGGGGAGCTTCTTCGGCTGGAACACCGACCCCTGGTAGGTCGCGGGGAGGAAGCCCGACGCGAAGCAGTCGAGTCCGCCCGGCGGGGTGAGGCCTCCGTTGATGACCACGTAGCCCGGCAGGTCCTCGTTCTCGGAGCCAAGTCCGTAGGTCACCCACGCGCCCATGCTGGGACGCCCGGCCAAGCCGAGACCGGTGTGCAGGAAATAGTTTGCGTTGGTGTGCTCGGAGAACTCCGAGACCATGGAGCGGATGACACACAGGTCGTCGACGTGTTCGCGGACCTTCGGGAACAGGTCCGATACCGGGATGCCCGACGCGCCGCACCGCTTGAACTTCCACGGCGACTTCAGGGTCTTGCCGATGTTGTTGAATTGTGTCGGCTGGATGTGCATCCCGAACGGCTTGCCGTGATCGCGGTCCAGCCGCGGCTTGGGGTCGAACGTATCCACCTGTGACGGGCCCCCGTCCATGTACAGGTAGATGACGTGCTTGACCCTGGGCGCGAAGTGCGGGGCCTTGGGTGCCAGCGGGTTCTTGTCCGAGATCAGATTCCCGAACGCGGATTTCCCCAACAGCGACGTCAACGCCACCGAGCCGAAGCCGAGGGCGCAGCGGGACAGCATCTCGCGCCGTGTCGTCGGGGTGTGAATTCCGTGGTGGCAACCCATGATGGCCTCGTCAGCGAACGAAGGTGAACTCCTTGCTGTTGTACAGCACGTGGGCGAGATCCGCCCAGGTTTGGACGTCGTTGTGCCATGCGCTGCCTCGCCTGCCGCGGACGCGACCCTGGTCGGCGAGGAAGGTCATGGCCGCCTCGCGCTCGTCTGCTTCCGGACGGCGGGCGAAGGCCGTCAGGTACATGGTGTCGAGACGCTTGGCGCAGTCCTGCTCGGCCTTGACCATCCGCTCGGCCCAGCGTTTCGATTCCTGCCTGATGAGCGGGTCATTCATCATCGCGAGGGCCTGGGCGGGGACGTTGGAGACGCTGCGGCGTCCCGTCGTCGTGTGCGTCATCGGTCCATCGAACGCGAGGAAGAAGGGGTCCAGGAAGTTGCGCCGAACGGCGATGTAGACGCTGCGGCGTCCGTCCCCATCGAGTGGGCCGTTCCCTCCGGGCCGGCCGCGTCCGGTCATGAAGGCGGTGAGGTGCTGGGCGACGGACTGGCCATACATCTTCAGGTTGAGGCGCCCTGAGAGCGCCAGGATGCTGTCGCGGATCGCCTCGCCCTGCAGGCGTATGACGTTCATGCGGTGCAGGCCGATGTTCGACGGGTCAGCCGCCTCCGCCTTCGGGTCCGACGGGCGGCTGTCCATGCGCCAGGTGGATGACAGGACGATGCGTCGGATGAGACGCTTCACGGACCAGCCGTCCTCGCGGAGCGCGGACGCGAGCCAGTCGAGCAGCTCCGGGTTCGACGGCGGACGGCCGAGCACGCCAAAGTTGTCGACGGTCGGGACGATGCCGCGGCCCACAAGGTGGTGCCAGACGCGGTTTGCCATGACGCGGGGGGTGAGCGGGTTGTCCGAGGCCAGGACCCGCTCTGCCAGTTCCAGTCGTCCTGATCGGTTGCGGGGGGCCGGTTGCTGCAGTCCGTTCAGCGCTTCGAGGAATCGGCGCGGGACGGTCGGCCCCTTGTTCTGGTGCTTGCCGCGAATGAAGACGTACTCGTCTTCGGGCGTCCCGTCGCACATCGCAAGTGCGCGGCGGGGTCGGGGCACCTTGCCACCCCGGTCGCGCCATTGCTTCGCGAACGGCGCCAGCTTCTCTGATCCCCCCAGCAGTCCGAATCTCAGCGCCCAGTCGCGGATGCGTGGGTCAGACCCGTTCCCGACGAAAAACGCTGGCTGGGTCAGATCGTAGTGCTGTTCCCGGGGGATCGCGCCTCGATCCACGAATACGACCCGATCGATTGCGACCCATCCGTCGCCGTCGTCCAGAACTTCGATGTAGGCCTTGTGACCGACGAATTTTCCGACGTCACCGTGCTGATGGTGCCAGCGCCACTGGCCGCCGGTATTGACGTCGAACAACACGCCACCGAACAGCAACCCGTTGTACAAATCCATCATGTAACCGTCGATGATCACGCGGACCTTGGCGCCTTCGCCGGCGACCCGATACATGATGTGCTTCTTGGTGATGGTGAACGTGGGCGAGCGGATGGCGCCCTGATGGCGACGGGAGCGCAATCCGCTGTGGGCGCTGCGCGGCGCGATCCGGCCGTGATCGCCCTCGCCGTACCAGCCCCCGTCGAAAGTGAATGCGTCACCGGTGCGGAACCACCGCTCGAAGTCGCCTCGCTCCGCGTCGGCGAACACCAGCGCGTCTTCGCGGAACGGCGGCCGTTTTCGCGGAGGTTCGCCCACGGCCGCCATCCAGTGTCTGAGCTGGTCGAGTTCGAGCCCGTGCTTCGCCGCCACGGCCTGCAGTTTCTCTGGCGCGCCCTCGGTCGGCGCGAGTCTCACCCAGTCGAACCCGACCATGAAGTTCTTCTTGGCCTTCTCGTTGGCGCCGGTGATCTCGATCCCGATGCGGTGCTCGCCTTTCGTCAGGTGGTGTACGCCGCAATCGAGCAT
>JABSRK010000331.1 GCA_013213915.1 Planctomycetota bacterium | reverse complement strand
TTCTGCCGTCCGCAGGCCATAGCCCGTGGCCCGACGCGCACCGACCACCGCAATCACACCGCCACCGACGTCGAGGGCGCCGCTCGCAAACAGCAGCACGGGAGGCTCGGGCAGCGTGGATAATCCGGGGATTGCAGCCGCATCGAGCGTGCGCCATCCGAGAGCATCGAGCCTCTCTATGTCCCGCGCAGCGTCGGACTCGAGCGTCGGCGCAACCAGCCGCGCCCACGCTCGCCGGGGCAGCCCACTCTCGGCGAGCAACGCCGGACGATCGCTCCACCAATCCTCGACAGGGCCGTGCCGGACCTCGAGCGCACGCAACCAAGATTCTCGGCCACCCCCGCGCACCCATGCGATGAGCCTCGCACGCCGCATGATCACCACTGCGACAGCCGTCGCGCTCCGCGTGCATGGAGGATCTCGAACGACGGTCCGAACACAGCGCACGCTACCCACGGATCGCCCGCCAACCCCGACAGGACCGTGATCTCCTTGTAGCCGGTCGGCATCGTCCCCCAAGGAAGGTCGAAGACCTGCCCAGCCGTCAACGACACGTACAGTAACGGCCCCGGGGCGCACGCAAGCGGCGACGAACCCGCGATGACGCCTTCGGATGCCACCACGGCGTAGTACGTGGGCCATCCGATGCTGTCCAGGTGCAGGGCTTCGCCGCTCCGCCAGAATGCGAGCGGCGCCGACAACGCGAACCCCGGGTCAGTGCCGACCGCGATCTCTTCCCCGTTGGTGAACCCGTCGCCGTCGGCATCGTCGTCCGGTCGCGCCCGTGCGTCTTGCAGTCCTGGGCCATCCGCCCCAGCCCACGTCGCCGGCCAGGCTCCCATCCACGTCGCGCCGTGGCTCGCCGAAAATCGCCACGCCCTCTGCAACGTGGGTTCGTGCGCCAGCACGCCCCCGTCAGGAAGACACTCGAGCGCGCCCACCTCAGCAACGGGAAACGGCGCTCCGAACGTGCCATCTGGAGCAGCGACGCGCAGAACCGGCGGCCACCCGTCGGCGATCAGGAGCGCATCACTGCCACCGAATGGCGCCACTCCGATGAGCGGTACCGCGGTGTTCAAGGTCCACGCCAGCCGGATGCCGCCTCCGTCTGCCACCAGCACCGCCAGGACTCCGGGCACCGAACCCGATACAAGCAAACGTCCGTGGTTGTCGAGGACGAGGCCACTCGGATCGTCCGG
Organism: Planctomycetota bacterium; assembly: GCA_013213915.1. Taxonomy (GTDB): domain Bacteria; phylum Planctomycetota. The sequence goes on along the minus strand of JABSRK010000331.1, from coordinate 2,856 downwards.
GAGCAACTCTGCATCGATCCAGCCACCGTTGCCGTCGAACAGCACGATCGCCGCCGAGGTCGTCAAATGGACCGATACGACAACCCGTCCACCGCGCACCGGGAGGACGCGGGTCACGGTGCCGACGAACGTCGCTACGGTGACCGTCTGGCCTTGCGCGTCGATATGCAGCAGTTCCGAATTCTGGCCGAGACGCACGCCCACCCACGCACCTCCTTGTCCATCAGGAGCAGCGTCCACGATGCCTGCGGGCACGAGCACGGCAGTCAATCCACCGCCGCTGACGAGATGTAGGATCGGACCGCCTGCATCAGCAACGACCGCGTCACCACCGGCCGTCCCGCGGACGGCGCGCGGGTTTCCTTGGAGTGAAATGGCGCCGACCGTCAGGTCGCCTGGTGCCGTCATCAGAAGGGCGGGTGACGAGGCGTCCAACACCCAGAACTGCCGCCCCTGCGCGGCGGCCGTTCCACCCCATGTGATGATCGCGGCGGCGATCGCACCCACGTATCTCGTGCCGCTCATGTGTACCTCCCGGTTTTCCACGAGGCTGACACGCTGGGTGACACGACGTCGCACGTCACCCGGGAGGAAGAGCGCGCACACGGTCCAGGTGACTTGAAAAAGAAAGCGGACCGGAGATCTAAGATCCCCGGTCCGCTTCCGTCTTCCTCGACTCCTTGAGGCCGGGCGCCCCTTACCAGGGTAGGCCCTTCAGCCGAGTTCCTGAGCGTGCGATCAGCCTCCGAGGAGGGCGAGCGCCGACATCGGCTGAGCGTTTGCCTGTGCGAGCACGGACAGGGCGGCCTGCTGCAGGATGCTGTTCTTCGTCAGCATCGCAGTTTCCGCCGCGATATCCACGTCGCGAATGCTGGAGTTCGCCGCCGCGAGGTTTTCACTCCGCACCTGCAGAGACGAGATGGTCGTCTCGAGGCGGTTCTGGACGGCGCCCAGATTGCCACGCATCGACGTCACCGCATCGATGGCGCTGTCGATGCTGGTGATGGCCAGCGAGGGGTTGCCAGAGCCGCCGATGGAGAGCGCGGTGAGGGTCAGGGCGCTGCTCTGGACGTCCACGAGGCTGACGTCCAGGGTGTCGACACCCGCCGTGGTTCCCGAGCCCACCTGGAGGGTGACCGTCGCGTTCGTACCGTCCAGCAACTGGATGTTGTTGAAGTTGGTGCTCTGAGCGACCTGGTCGATGGAGTCACGCAACTGGGTGAACTCAGCCTGGAGGCTGTCCCTGTCGGACGCACTCAGCGTGCCGTTGCTCGACTGGATGGCGAGCTCACGCATGCGCGTCAGGTTCGACTGGATCTCGCCCAGCGCGCCTTCGGCGGTCTGAACCATCGAGATGCCGTCGTTCGCGTTACGGGTGGCCTGGTTGAGGCTCCGGACCTGCGCCTGAAGCCGCGCACTGATGGCGAGACCCGCGGCGTCGTCAGAAGCCCGGGAGATCCGCATCCCGGTCGCCAGATGTTCGAAGTTCTTGTTGAGCCCCTCGGTAGCCTTGAAAAGGTTCCGCTGAGCAATCAACGACTGGACGTTAGTCCCGATCCTGAGTCCCATAGCTCTCCTCTCGATTACTGAACGACGAGAGCCGGAACGGTTAACACACCTGCCTGAAGGGGCGACAGGCGTCAGGGCCACTTGCTTCAGAGTGTCTATCGATCCAACGATGGGCAGCCTTGAGCCCGTGCTCCAAAAACATGAAAGCGTCGGATCGCGCGGCTTTTGTCGCAGCCTACGACACCGCCGCGCGGCAAGCGTCCAGGAGTTGGTCAGCAGCTGTCTCCTGCAGCCGAACGTCCCCGATCCCGTGCAGCACCGGGATCTGAATACCTGCGCCTCGGCGCTTCTTGTCGCGAAGCAGCAGCGCGCGTGCACGGTCGGCGGCGAACGGCACCGATACCGTCGGCGGCTGACCTGCGTGATCCAGCAGCGACGCGACGGCCTCACGGCACGATGCGTCGTCACAAAACGCGTCCGTCTCCGCGCGAATCCCGATCGCCACGGCTACCCCGTGGGGCAAGGGCGCACCGGCTTCGAGCGCAAGGCTCTCGATAACGTGGCCCACGGTGTGCCCGAGATTCAGGACGGCGCGCCGTCCTGTTTCACGTTCGTCGTCCTCGACGACGCTCGCCTTGTATCGAAGGCAATCGCTGACGACCGCATCGAGGCCGGGGTCGGAGAGGACGCGCGGAACATCGAGAGCACGAACGCGCTCCACGAGCTCGTGCCCCGACAACAGCGCCGTCTTCACGACCTCCCCCATACCCGACGCGACCTCCACATCCGGAAGACCATGCAACAGATCGACGTCCGCCACGATCGCCTTGGGCTGCCAAATCGCGCCGATCTGGTTCTTCGCGTGTCCGAGGTTCACACCGCACTTGCCGCCCAGACCCGCATCGACCTGCGCGAGCAGCGTCGTGGGCACCACAACCAGGTCGACACCGCGCAACCAGGTCGCGGCCAGAAACGCGCCGACGTCGAGAACGCTGCCGCCGCCCGCGACGACGATCACAGCGCCGCGATCGAGTCCGCGGCGATCGAGTTGGGTCCACAGGGGAACGAGGTTGGTCGCGTCCTTCGTCTTCTCCCCTGCGTCGATGGGTAGGGCTTCGGCCGGGTCATCGACGAGATTTCCCACGAGGGCACCGAGGATCGCCCCATGCGCTTCGGCAACGACGCGGTCCGCGACGAGCAATCCCGAAGGCCAGCGTGGGAGGGCATCGGACGGCGCCGCCCCGACGCCGCGACCGACGAGGACGGGGACCCTGCCCGGACGATCGGGCAGCCGCATCTCGAATCCGGTCACGACGGGTCCTGGTCGTCGTCCAAAGTCACGTGCTC
>JABSRK010000330.1 GCA_013213915.1 Planctomycetota bacterium | reverse complement strand
CGCGCGCACCCAGGGAAAGGAACGGTACGTGGAACTCGTCTCGCCCAGCGAGGATATCGAGCTCGTCGCCAAAGGCGTCGTTCAAGCGCGCCGCCTCCATCAGATCGTTGTGCGTGTATTTGATCCCGCGGAACGTCGGGATGTGATCACGGACCCGCTCGACGTAGCGCACGGCATCCAGCGACATGTTGAGCGAGGGGATGTGATAGAAGAGAAACGGCTTGTCACCCGCCGCCGCCGCCACATCCGCGCACCACGCGACCAGTTCGTCGAGGCCAGACGGGGTGAAGAACGGGGGCGCCATCGCGGCGAGCGCATCGACGGCGAGCCCGCCAGCGTGGGTCGCGAGGGCCTGCGCCTCGACGAGGCTGACGTGCCCCACGTGGACGACCAACCCCAGATCACCTCTGCACCGCGTCCACTCCTCGACGAGTTCTCGCCGCTCGTCGGACGAGAGCAGCATCCCCTCCCCCGTGGTGCCTGCCACGAAAACGTGGCTGACGCCGTTCTGCGCCAGCAACGCTGCCTGGTCAGCCACCCGATCCAGGTTCAACGCGCCGCCGGGCGTGAACGGCGTGTAGACGGCTGCCACGAGACCTTCCATGGGCTCCATGCCGCGGACTCTATCAGAGCCCCGCACACCGACACCGACGACCACGGCGCTCGCGCCACGGCCGGCGGCTACTTGATCATGGGCCCTCGTGACGCGGATTCCTGCCACATGAGTCCGTCATCCGCGCCCATGCCGAGCCGCTCGCCGATGGCGCGCAGGTGGTGGTCGACGCCGACCTCGCAGCCAGGACGAAACCCCGGGACGGTGATGACGTGCGCGAGGACGCCTCCGACACCGCGGTGGATCACGCCACGGGGGATGAACACCAGGTCTCCCACCTCCGGGTGCAGACGATCCAGCAACCCCGCAGCCTCCTCCCGGGTGACCTCGTCCGGCGTCTCGATGCGCTCACGATGCGCGCTCACCACGATGTGCCCACCCGGACGCACCTCCTGCACGAGATACATCTCGTCGAACCCATCGTCCGCCGGGTGATAGTGGGAAAACGAATCCCACATGCGCACCCGATGTGCGTTGAGCGCGTGGTAGGTGTAGGGGCCGTTGTCCTGCAGCCAGGTAAGGCAGATTCGTCTGTACGCGTCCTCCTCTTCTGCGCAGCCTCCAGGTGTGTCCGTGATCCGCGGATCGTGGTCGGGGCGGATCTCGTCGGGCACGTCTTCGGGCACCGCCTCGGGCAACGTGAACACGAGCAAATCGGCCGGACGACGGAGGCTGCGTCGAGCCCCGGGGCGCATCACCAGGATGTCCCCCACGCTCGAGCCACCATCCGCAGACGCCACGAACGCGATCCTGTGGCTGTCCTCCGCCTCCAGGGCCGCGACAGCCGGATACCAGGCCACGTCGTGTTCGGGGTTCCGCTCACGGAACGCGCAACGCAGCGCAGCGAAACCCGCCCCGTCGCCACCAGGACGACCGAGGTGCGCGATGACCGGCCCGGTACTCATACCCGTATGTTAGCGGTTACTCTCACGCCATGCGGATCGACAGTCACCAGCACTTCTGGCTCTACGGTCACGACGACTACCCGTGGATGGACAACGAAGCGCTCCAGGCCTTGCGCACCGACCACCTGCCGCCAGATCTGCTCTGCCACCTGAACAACGCGGGCCTGGACGGTTCCGTTGTCGTGCAGGTCCGACAGACCCTGGAAGAGAACCGCTGGATGCTCGAACTCGCCGACGCGCACGACCACGTCAGAGGCGTCGTCGGCTGGGTCGATCTCTGCGCGGACGACGTCGACGCGCAACTCGAACCGTACGCCAGCCACCCCCGGTTCTGCGGCATCCGCCACATCGTCCAGGACGAACCCGACGACGACTACATGCTGGCGCCAGATTTTCAGCGCGGCATCGGCCGCCTCAAAGCCCACGGCATGACCTACGACGTCCTCGTCTTCCCCAAGCAACTCCCCGCCGCCATCGGGCTCGTCCAGGCGTTCCCTGAGCAACCCTTCGTCCTCGATCACATCGCCAAGCCGCTGGTCAAGGACGCCATCATCGACCCCTGGGCGGAACAGATCCGGAAGTTGGCGAGTTACCCCAACATCACTTGCAAGGTGTCCGGGATGATCACCGAAGCCGACTGGGTCGAATGGAAGGCCGAGGACTTCGACCGCTACCTGGACGTCGTCCTCGAGGCGTTCGGCGCCGGCCGCCTCATGTACGGATCCGACTGGCCAGTCTGTAACCTGGCCGGCGACTACGAGCGGGTCTTCTCGCTGGCGGAGCGCTTTGCATCCAAGCTCTCCGATGCGGAGCGAGCGAACTTCTGGGGCGGCAACGCCGCACGTTTCTACGGGCTCGACTGACCGGGGCCGGCGCATCAGCGTGGTCAGGAAACCCGAAAGCCCACCCGCGCCCCGCGCCATCGCAAATCGGGCACGGAGGGCTCAGAGATGCGGGCGGCCCGCCCGTCAGGAGCTGGCCGGCTCGGTACCGCCACGGCACAGGACCATGAGCCCGAAGCCGAGAACGAGACCCGCGGGAGGCCCGAGCATCAGGGCCCAACCCGACTGATGGATGATCATCCCGATGACGATGGCGATGGGGATGCCGATCGCCACGCCCATCATCAGCAATACGGCCGAAGCCGGAACGTCCTTCTGGACTGCGCTCATCGATCTCCTCCGGGGTTGCCGTCGCAGATTAGCTGAAAGGAACGGCGGCGCCAATGCGTTAGCATCCGCTCCCCATGGCCCGGACGTACCTGGTAACCGGAGCGCTCGGGTGCATCGGCGCCTGGGTGACCAAGACGCTCGTCGATCGGGGCGATGAGGTGTGGGTCGCCGACGTAGACACCGACCATCGCCGACTCGACGCCGTCATCGAACCCGATAACCTCGCACGCGTCACCTACGAGGACGTGGACATCACCAGTGGTGACGGCATCCGACGAGCCATCGATCGGGCCGACGCGCGCCACGTCATCCACCTGGCGGGGCTCCAGGTGCCCGCGTGCAAAGCGGACCCGGCCGCCGGCTCCATGGTCAACGTGGTCGGGACCGTCAACGTCCTGCAGGCCGCCGCCGACAGCGACTGCGAGCGCGTGGTGTACGCAAGCTCGGCAGCCGTGTATGGCAGCGCCGACGGCGACGCTCCTGACGAGAAGTGGCCGGGGACGCCGGAGACTCACTACGGCGTGTTCAAGCAGGCGAACGAAGGCAATGCCAGGGTGATTCACGCCGATCGAGGTCTCGACAGCGTGGGCATCCGACCCCTCACGGTGTATGGCGTCGGGCGCGATCAGGGGCTCACTTCCGATCCGACGCGAGCCATGAAGGCCGCTGTCGTCGGACGCCCATTCGCCATAGGCTTCTCCGGGACTACCGACTACCAGTACGTCGCCGATACGGCCGCCGCCTTCGTGGCCTGCGCCGACCGGGCCTCCCCCGGCGCCCATGTCTACAACCTCCACGGCGCATCGGTCGAGATGGCGGACGTCGTCGCCCTCATTCGTGAACTCAGGCCGAGCGCCGAGATCGACTTCGGTGGCCCGACCATTCCCATCCCTCCAGCGCTGGATGGCTCTTCCATCCGAGCGGCGTTCCAAGACCTCCCCTCCACATCCCTCGCCGACGGGATCCGTCAAACCATCGAGCGGTTTCAGGCGCTGCATGACCAGGGTCGACTCGACACCCACGACCTCGATTAGAATAGGAGGCCCATGTCTGGCGTCATCCCGCTCTCCGCTTGTGCGATCATCGTGAATGACGGCGACAACGTCGCCGTCGTCAAGTCAGAGCTGCAAGGCGGCGAGCACGTCGAGCTCCCCGGGGGCAGCGTCGTCGAGGTCACGGGCCCCGTCGATCGAGGCCATCGGTTCGCCATCGCCCAGGTCCCCGAGGGTGAGCACCTGCGCCAGTACGGCCAACCGATCGGCACGTCCCTCGGCATCGGGGTGGGCGATCCGGTGTCGCCGGCGAACATGAGCAATGACGTCCCGGTCGTCCGTGATCTGCCCGCCGACCTCTCGACGCCCGCCCCCGACTATC